>JBKGVB010000015.1:0-84470 GCA_046462475.1 Saccharimonadales bacterium (SeqCode)
CGGTGGCGAGCAGTATCTGTTGCAGACTTACCCATTCACACGGAAACAAGTTGTTATTACGTAATAAGTTACAAAGTCGATGATAGCACAAAAAGCATCTAAAAGTCAAGAGTTCCGTCTCTGGTGATGTATTGACAATGATTGGCACTTCTGCAATAATTCTAGCCGTATGGCAAGTGGCGGGAGATTCCCGTTACTTTTTCAACTCCAAGAAAGGAGTTTGCCATGATCGATCAGATCGATGAGTCTCCGGAACGCTTGTCTATCGCGCACCAGTTTGCGCGTGAAGTGGGGAGCTTCAAGGTACATGCTCCCCTTGCAGCAGGTGGTGCCTACCACATCGATGTTGCAGACAAGGACGGTGAGGTCATTGCCGTAATACGGCAAGTTGTCCCGGAAGAAAAATCTCTCAGCTGCGAGATCACAAGCCGGGGCACCATTTCTCTCATGGTGTACTGATCACCGCACAAGCTCGTATTTCGCGGGGCTCCCTGGGGTAAGATACCAGGTCGAGCCCCGCAAGTAATGCGGGCTTTTTCATTTGATATAATTGCTCGTATGAGACACTTCCTTCGCACCTATCGCATATCGCTCATTATTATCCTGGCAGCTATTCTAGCCTCAACTCTCTCTGTGGGGTATATCGGATATAGAGTCCAGCAAAAGATTGAGGCCACCCACCAAAAATCTATCACCTATTCAGCGGAGATGGACAAAAAGATCGCTGCAATAAAGGCCGAAAAAATTCGTCTTGCAGCCGAAGCTGCCAGGAAAAAGGCCGCCGAGGAGAAGGCGAAGAAAGAGGCGGCCGCAAAAGCCCAGGCCGAAGCAAAAGCAAAACAAGCCCAGCAGAACGGATCGTCAGAGTATATCGTGTGGTCTGGCCCTCACAGTAATCCCGCTCTCCTTGATGTGATCGTCAATAAGAAGCATCCTATTCAACCTGCAGGCTTTGTTCCAAATGTCGCAACGGTCAGCTGTGCTTCAAGCGGAACATCGGCCACTATTAGCCGTCTTGCCGTAAGTGATTTTCAAGCACTATGTATGGCGGCAGCAAAAGCTGGTGCGCCTCTGTCTATCACAAGCAGCTACCGCTCGTACAACGATCAGGTAAGTACCTACAATTACTGGGTGAGCGTCAACGGCAGAGCCGAAGCGGATAGAGTCAGCGCAAGGCCAGGCTATAGCGAGCATCAGACTGGATTCTCCATTGACTTCGGGGCTGGCAGCGCATCACTTGATAGCTTCTGCGGCACAAAACAGCAAAAATGGCTTGCCTCAAATGCATATAAATATGGTTGGATTCAGCGCTATACGGCTGTCAATTCAAACCAAACCGGCTATGATCCTGAATGTTGGCATTATCGTTATATTGGCCGTTCCAACGCATCTGCATTCATGGCAAGTGGCGCACTCTCTCTCGAGCAGTACTGGAATGTTGGCGGCGGTTTGTATTAAATAACAATACCCGCTGGCACGAAGTAACTCACAATACCAATCACAATCAGTACCGCATACCAGATCTTACGGTCAGTTTGATGTTTTTCAAGTAGTTTAATAGCGACTATCCCGGCCAAAAGACCAAGAGGAAGGGCATTCAAAGACAGTCCAAGCCAAATTACTGGCGTACTAAACTTCAGCCAAAGAGTACCGAGAATAACAACAATTATCAGCTTGAGTAGGTACGTGCTATCGCTCTCAAATAGGATCTCCCGCCCAATTTTCGGCAATGTACGTTTCTGCACTCTCTTAGGTGCTGGTTTCTTGCGCTTAGGCTGAGAATTAGTTGTATTTGTTTTTGCCATTTCTACCATCATTGTAACAAACCAATCACTAAAAGCAAAAGCGATATCATTCCCTTTTGCAATGTTTTTGTGTATACTTCCCGTATGGCTACTACTAAATCATCATCGAAGAAGCGAACCTCTGTAAAATCAACCAAAGCAGCACCTAAGACTAAGGCGCGTACAACAAAGCGCACCAACAAGGGTACGGCCCAGAAGTCATTTGCACTTCAGGCTGAAGATCGCCCTTTCATGACATTCCAGCCGACAAAACAGAGCCTCTACTGGATAGTACTGGGCGTCGTTGTCGTCGGATTCACGCTGTGGATTATGAAGCTACAAGCGGACATTCAGAACATCTATGACAATATTGACAGGAGCACGAATACCACTATCACTTCTCCTACGACAGGACATAAAACACATCGCTAGTTCGTTGAGCAGTCTATCAAAAAGCGCCCCGATGAGGCGCTTTTTATATATGATACGGAACGTATTACATACGGATTTCTGCATCAACACCAGCTGGCAGGCTGAGGTTTTGCAGGCTATCAATAGTCTTTGGAGTTGCGTTTGTAATGTCGATAAGGCGTTTATGAACGCGCATTTCAAAGGCTTCACCACCTTGCTTATAGACATGCGGGCTTTTCACCACCGTATATGTACTCTTGCGAGTTGGGAGTGGTACTGGGCCAGCAACACTTGCACCGGTACGAATAGCGGTGTCGATGATTTGCTTTGCTGACTGGTCGATCACTTTGTGATCATACGCTTTTAGGCGGATGCGGATCTTGAGACCGGCTTCTTTTTCTGCCATGAGAAAAATCTCCTTATTATATGCGCTCTAACGCGGCACACTTACGAAACCGTAACCTCTCGCTCGAATCGGAATCTAGTCATCGTCTGGCGGAGTTGTCGGTATGATTAATAACCTCTTTATTATAGCAGATCCCACGAAATCATCAACTTGCATATTTACTAACTAAATAGTATAGTTTGCCCAGTTGCACCTACACATCACAGAAAGGAATGTCATGACTTTTTACAAAGTCACAGAAGCTCACGACGGCGCCTTTTCGGCAAAGATCTGGATCGATACCAGACTCGATCCGAGCGATGACACACCGTTCGAGAGCGAGTCTGACACCACGGCCTGGCTTCTCATCACACCCGCCATCACCGTTGGGGACATCCTCCAGGATGCATTCCCCACTTTCCCAGACTTCGAGCTGCTGGTTTCGACACCGAACAAGTCCATATTCACGCAGCCCATTGACTGGTCCGGCCCGTTTGACTCATTCGCTGAGTTCAAGGAGTATGTTCGCGATCGCCTAGTGTGGCTCACATCAACCCTTGCGAGGCTTGAGTCCGGAACATTCTTCCAGTAGACAACTCCCCCGCCTCACCCCATGCGAGAGCCCCTCGGCTCCTTCGGGGTCGGCGGGGTTTCGCATATCTACTTGATATATCTTTCATAATATGATATTATATAGATATGGTACTGCAAGATAGGCAGCGTCAATCCAGCATAGAGCGTACAGTAGACTCGCTACGCGCAAAGAAGATACGTACGCATTTGTTTAATTGTATACATAATCTCGTTGATGATGCTATTAGTTCTAATAGTGAAGTACGTAGCTTTCGAGCTCCTGTACGTAGCGAGGATCGACTTGTTCATCTGGTTCTACAGAGCCACCCTCGCGCCATTGCCGTAGCAAGCGATGAACGTATTGCATCACTGCATTACGACAGCTCAGTGACACCACCAGAAATAATCATAGACCTCAAGTAAGTAAATACCTCCGATTTCTCGGAGGTATTTTATATTAGGTGTTATGCTAGATTACTTAGTAATCTTTGTAACGACACCAGCACCAACGGTGCGGCCACCTTCACGGATTGCGAAGTTAAGACCCTGCTCCATAGCGATAGGTGCAAGAAGCTTCACGTTGAAAGTGATAGTGTCACCAGGCATGACCATTTCTTTGTCAGCTGGGAGCTCAACTTCACCGGTTACGTCAGTAGTACGGAAGTAGAACTGTGGTTTGTAACCCTTAGTGAATGGAGTGTGACGACCACCTTCTTCTTTCTTTAGGATGTAAACTTCAGCTTCAAATTCAGTATGCGGAGCAACTGAACCTGGCTTTGCAACAACCTGACCGCGCTCGATCTGCTCGCGCTCGATACCGCGAAGGAGAAGACCAGCGTTGTCGCCTGCTTGACCTTGGTCAAGGTTCTTCTTGAAGGCTTCGATACCAGTAACAACTGATTTCTGAGTAGCCTTGATACCAACGATTTCAACTTCGTCGTTGAGCTTGATAATACCTTGCTCAATACGACCAGTCGCAACAGTACCACGACCCTTGATTGAGAAGACGTCTTCAATAGGCATGAGGAAATCTTTATCGAGGTCACGTACTGGCTCTTCGACATATTCGTCAAGTGCTTTTACAAGCTCCATGATAGCGTCTTCAGATGCAGCGTCACCTTCGAGGGCCTTGGTAGCAGAACCCTTGATGATTGGTGCGTTGTCGCCGTCGTAACCGTTCTTTGTAAGAAGTTCACGAACATCCATTTCAACGAGCTCAACGAGCTCAGGATCAGCGAGGTCCATCTTGTTCAGGAAGACAACAATCTTTGGCACGTTCACCTGGTGAGCAAGCAATACGTGCTCACGAGTCTGTGGAAGCGGACCGTCGTTTGCAGCAACCACGAGGATTGCGCCGTCGATCTGAGCAGCACCAGTGATCATGTTCTTAACGTAGTCAGCGTGTCCTGGCATGTCCACGTGAGCGTAGTGACGCTTTTCTGATTCGTATTCCTGGTGAGAAGAAGCAATGGTAATACCACGAGCTTTTTCCTCTGGTGCGTTGTCGATATCTTCGTAGTTACGAGGCTTGTTGACGTCGCTTGGAAGTTTTTTAGCAAGCACGTGAGTGATTGCAGCTGTTAGAGTTGTTTTACCGTGGTCGACGTGGCCCATAGTACCTACGTTGACGTGTGGCTTTGATCGATCGAAATCGGCCATGAGCTAGATACTCCTTTATTAGTTAATTAGTTTTACTTGCGACGCGAGCTTGCAGGCTATTGTGATATCACATCCGCCAAAAAAACGCGCCCAAGCGTCTAGTTCAATATTATAGATAAGTTAGCCAAGAAAGTAAACAGCTCTCAGTATCTAAAATTAACATCGATGCTTGCGTGCTGAGACTAGGCTTGCTCATCAGAGAATGAGAGCTTGTCAGGAATCATCATTTGACGCTTTTTACCCGCTCTCCATGTGCCAATAGCCCAACCGATTGGCAATACGTCGTGATAACCGATAACATCTGCAGCATTTCTCAGGAGCGAACCGAGCAAGCCTCCAAATCGAAGCTTTTTCCATTCAAACAACGCCCAGTTGTGTCCGATCGGCACAACAGATGGTGGCAGTACTGCCTTATACTTCTTGCCTGAGCCACCAAGATGCTTTGCAACAAACTGCGCGTCATGCAAGGCCGTCTGAGCCAGTCCCGCATAAGCTGTCGCCGCATTGTCGCCAATTACATAGATATGTGGAGCAGCTCGCATAAATTCATCTACGACTACCTTGCCGCGCTCATTTAACTGGAAGTGGTCGGCGTTATCTTGATAAAATGGTGCATTTGCCACTCCTGATGTCCAAATAACGGTGTGTGATGAAAGTGGCTTGCCATCGACAATCAAAGCATCTGCTGTCTCGCGTTCGACTTTCTTGCCGAGCTGTACGTCAATGCCGAGCTTTTCCAGTTGATTCTGTGCCATTGCACTCGCCTTTTCACTCATGCGAGGCAAGACGCGTGGCGCAGCTTCAATAAGACTGATTCCTGGTAGATTTTCATTGCGCACGTTATATTTTTTACGCAACACATTGAGGTATTCCCCAAGCGCGCCAGCAAGCTCGACACCCGTAGGTCCAGCTCCGACAATCACATAGTTCTTCTCGTCGTCCGACCCATCACTCATTTCCTCAACAAGATGCTTTTGGAGCTCCCTCACTTCTGCTTCTGACTTAATCCCAAATGCATACGTATCAAGACCTTTAATCCCAAAATATGTAGTGACGCTTCCTAAAGCAAATACGATATTGTCGTACTTATATACTCGTCCACTTGCTCCGGTGACGATGCTTTCATTCGGAGTAATAGACTGGATGGTATCCTCTACAATGCGAACGTTCTTTGTTTTTCGGAAGATCCTCTCAAGTGGCACCCACGATTCCTTGTAGCTGTGCCCAGTGGCTGTGCTATAGAGTGCAGGATAATACTGAAAATACTGCGTGTTCGAGATAAGTGTGATGTCATTTGTCTTTTTCTTCGAAAGTTCCAGTGCTGTCTTAATCCCGCCAAAGCCGCCGCCAACAATTGTAATATTCATACTTAAATATTCTCTTCTTTGTTTTATAGTGATGTTAATTCACAGTATAGCAAAAGGCGGCACCGCAACAAACTTTTTGCTGCGGTGCCAATGTGATTCTTAGTTTTAGTTATAGAAGCTATCGTAATTATTCGACGAATTGTTATTCAGATAATTGTAGCTATTGCTATTCTGGCAACGGCTATTAACGTAAAGCGCGTACATACAGTCCGTGCGCGTAGGTGCATCTTTTCGTACGACAACCATTGTTACGTTAGCGACAAGGAGAACAGCCGATAGTGCCGCAACGACGATTGCCGACATCATGACGAATTTACGTGATACACGCTTTACTACCATGAAAAGACCAAACACGAGTGTTGCAATCGCAAAAAGTGCTGGAATAGTCGTTCCGACCAGTGTCTTGCCCACATCATCACCAAGCCCAAAGAGTGATGTTGATAGACTAGAAAAGAGCACGCCCGCAAGCCCGACAACACCAAGTACAACACCTATCATCCAAATCGTTAGAAATACCGTTCGCGCCTTCTTTTCATATACACCAGGTTCAATCATTTCTTGTCCCGTGACCCGTGAGTACATCCAGAATCCTGCAATACCAAGCACGATGAGTCCACCAAGCTGGCCAGCGGTGACTTCTGCGAGAGAGCGTCCACTATAGCTATCATTGAGAATGAGCCCGAAGAAGCTAAACCATAACGATGATGCAATGCCTAAAAAGCTTCCCAATAGCAAGAGCATCAAGATATATTCTGCAATATACACATCCGTTCGCCGGAACCAACGTCGCCAAACTGGATTAGGATTGGTTTGAGTTGTTGCCATAATACTACACCTCCTTTGTGGTAGCTTTATTATAACCCTCACGCCTTTCACGTCAAGAAAATACCCCGGTTGATGGCCGGGGTATTTCTCTGCTATTTTGCGTTGCGCTTTTCGATGATTTCCTGCGCGACGTTTGGCGGTACTTCTTCGTACTGCGCAAGCTCCATAGTCGAAGCTGCACGACCTTGCGACATCGAGCGGATGTCACCAGTGTAACCAAACATACTTGCAAGTGGTACGAATGCCTTGATGAGCTTAGCACCGCCCATAAGGTCTTCCATTGAGTCAATACGGCCACGACGAGCGTTAAGGTCGCCGATGATATCACCCATGAATTCTTCAGGAGTAGTTACTTCAACGCGCATGACAGGCTCGAGCAAGATTGGTGTCGCCTGCTTCACACCTTCGCGTGCTGCGAGGCTACCAGCTAAGCTAAAGGCAAGCTCAGATGAGTCGACATCGTGGTAGCTACCATCATAGAGGGTCGCCTTAACGTCAACTACTGGGTAACCGGCGATGACACCACTATCGAGAGTTTCTCTAATACCCTTCTGAACAGCTGGTCGATATTCCTGAGGAACCACACCACCCTTAATCTCATCGATGAATTCAAAGCCTTTCCCAGGTTCATTTGGTTCAAATCGTACCCATACGTCACCGTATTGACCACGACCACCAGACTGCTTGGCATGCTTTCCTTGCACTTCGGCACGGCCCTTGATGCTCTCACGGAAAGCAACTTGTGGCTCACCAATATTAGCCTCAACCTTAAACTCACGCTTCATACGATCAATCAAGATATCGAGGTGGAGTTCACCCATTCCAGACATGATTGTCTGACCAGTTTCTTCATCGGTGTGAATACGGAAAGTAGGATCTTCCTCGGCAAGTCGCTGCAGAGCGATACCCATTTTTTCCTGGTCGGCCTTAGACTTTGGCTCAACGGCAATCGACACAGGTGGGTCTGGGAACTCGATTGACTCGAGTGCAATCGGATGTGAAGCATCAGCAAGAGTGTTACCGGTAAAGGTATTCTTAAGACCAACGACTGCAGCGATGTCGCCGGCACCAACTTTGTCGATATCTTCACGTTTGTCTGCATGCATACGCACAATACGTCCGATACGTTCTTTTTCACCTGTTGTCGTGTTGAGTACGTAGCTTCCGGTTGTCAAAGCGCCAGAGTAAACACGCACGAAGATCAACTTACCGACAAATGGGTCAGCAGCGATCTTAAATGCAAGTGCCGCCATAGGTTCTTTTTCGTCTGGTTTGCGGCTAATTTCGTCGCCGGTCTTAGGATTTGTACCCCAGATTTCGTCGACATCGAGTGGGCTAGGCAGGAAGTCTACCATTGCGTCGAGTAGCTTCTCAACAATAACACCACGTCCGTCACCACCAGTTACGAGGAAGAAGTCACCACCAAGCACACGCTTACGAAGACCAGATTTGAGCTCCTCAGTCGAAATTGCCTCTTCACCGCCTTCGAAGAATTTCTCCATCAAAGCATCGTCTGCTTCAACAGCTGCTTCAACGAGCAGGCTACGAGCATTCTTTGCCTTCTCGAGCATATCTGCAGGGACTTCACCTTCGACAAGCGCTTTATCAGTGTAATCCGTGTAGGTATAGGCTTTCATTTCAATAAGGTCAACGACACCGTTGATGTCTTTTTCGAATCCAATAGGAAGGTGTACAGGCAGCGCATGCTTTGAAAGACGGCTGTGAATAGACTCGAGAGATTTGTAGAAGTCACCACCAGTTTGGTTAATCTTGTTGATGAAACAGATACGAGGAACGCCGTACTTGTTAGCCTGGCGCCATACAGTCTCAGACTGTGCCTCAACACCCATTTTACCGTCGAAGACAGTTACCGCACCGTCGAGCACACGAAGTGAACGCTCAACTTCGGCAGTAAAGTCGATGTGACCTGGAGTGTCGATAATGTTAATTTTATGATCTTTCCAGAAACAAGTGACCGCAGCAGAAGTAATCGTAATACCACGCTCTTTCTCCTGAGCCATCCAGTCGGTTGTTGCACCGTCACCGTCGCCACGAACTTCACCAATCTTGTGATTGATACCAGTACGGTACAAAATACCCTCTGTAGTTGTCGTCTTACCTGCGTCGATGTGAGCAATAATACCGATATTGCGATAGTCCTGTAGTGGGACGTCTTGTTGAGCCATTGTGGTTCGTTTCCTCTCTAGTCTAATTATTTTTTGCCATAAAAAATAGGCGCTTTACGGTTTATTTTAGCAGGTTTCTTCCGAATACGCTACTGTCTCACTAAAAAGCCATGGCACCCGTTGTCGCTAAGCGGACATAACGATAACTACCATCATCTTTACTAAGCATCACAAGGTATGGTGTTTCTAACTCTGACATTGGAATTTTCATCTGGACGTCCACTGCGATACCCTCGGTAAATCCCATTTCTTCTAGGTCTCCACTCTGAGTAATCGTATCGCCTGTAACAATAAGTCCTCGCTTAATAAACATCGACTCAAGGGCTTCGAGCGCTGCCTGAGTACCGCCCGCCAGGGTACCTTGCTCTATCCTTGAAGCAATCATACGTATATTCTCAGGATGAGCCAATTCTTGATAGCCAGCATCTGACTCGCCATGAAATGCCGAAAATAGTTTATTAATTTGTTTAACTATTGGATCACGACCATATGCAGCAGCTGCCGCCATTCGCGCTTGCTTATCCGCCATATACCGCTCCAACGAAGGTATTGCTATCTTCACCGAGCCATCAAGAGGAATCATTCCACGCCACCGTGTCTCAACTTCGAGAAGTGGCATTACGTCTTTAGTCGTAAGCATGTTTGTAGTTTGCGAACCCACATCAACTATCAGCTTAGGCGATGGATAATGACGCTCTTCCTGCGTTTCTTCATCCATAGTCGTATCGGTATCACCGTAAAGTGCATAAAAGCTTCCCTGGAACGAGTCGCCATGCTGTAGCTTAGAGAATGGATTTTCAGCATCGACCTGCAAAATAAAGCGCCCTGGCTGTACTTCCTCTCCAAGCTCTCTGATTGTATGAGGCCTAGCAGCACGTTCACCATCAAATTCAAGCATGTAATTTGCAAGTCCCGCCCCTATTAGTCTGTCGGCAGCCATAGTAACGAGCTGCCTGCTGACGTCTGCGGCTTGTTCGAGGGTATTAAAAGACTTACGCGCCAATGGAGCGATATCTTTCATCACTGCACTGAGCTCCGAATCAAGGAGTTTCATCTCTTCAACAAACAGCGGATCTCCACTATGAGTAGGCCTTTCAGGCATCTTAAGATTCACGTCTTCCGTACCTGACTTCTCCCACTCAAACTCTTGTGACAAGGTATTTCCCAAATTGCGCTCAGCCACTCCAAGTGCTCGATCGATAATCGAACGGTAGGCGCGTGTTCCTCTTAATCGTACGACATTCTCCATTTTGATACTGATTTGTGTACCCTTCCACTCATCTTCTGCATCTGGTATCTCTAAAAATAATCGCGCGCTAATTTGCTCAGAATCCTGCCCTTCTTCACGTACAAATTCAATACGCGGACGACGCCCATGCAGTACTACAGCATCATCACACACCACCTCAAGCCAGCCGCCCTCCTGATCTTCACTGTCTTGAAAATTGAGCTCATTTTGAATCTCAACCATATACGGCCATACTTGGTCGAGCTTCAGCTTCTCATTGATATAAATCGACACCCACTCTCTAAAATCCGCCGAGGCCCGAAACGAACCTTCAAGGCGCCGAGCAATTGCTGCGAGTCTTCCGGGTAGTTTCGCCACTTCGCGCTCTTTGGGATGAATGAGCTGGTCTATCAACTTCATTTCATCTTGCCAGAATCTATGAAGCTTCACATCTATAGCTTCAGGAGTCGGCTGCGCGTATTGATGCCGCGAAGCCTCACCTGGGTACAGAATGAATTGAGAGTATGGGCTATTACTATCCGGTAGCACAAAACCGTACCCAATTCGCGCAGCAGTAGTATCTTCATCAAACTCCCGTCCGTGCGGGCCGTCGACGATACCATAAGACTTTAGCTCTGCATCCTCTACAAAATAAGATATGTTGCCGTCGTCATCAATGTCTGGCTCGCCCCATAGAGCAGTAAGTTGTTCCGTTTGCGCACCATTGGTTATATACACTCGCCCAGTAACAAGAGCGACTTCCTCGTAGTAGAGCCAATCTTGATTAAGCACCTCTAAGCCAGGTTCGATTAAGTCAGAAAAGGACCCACCGTCTTCGTTTGCATTATCTTCGAGCTGCTTCAGCCTCCCGTCGAACACTGTCAGTCCGACATCGTGTTGATCGTATTCTTCAAGAAATGTTTGAAACTCAGCCTCAATGCGCTTATTGGATGGACCCTTAGACATAGAACCTATTTAATTCTCTTTCTTGTCGGTAATCAAGCATAAGCATTATATAATTGCTATAATTCTACTTGTGAACATGAAAAAGGACCTGAGACTCTACTGCTTTTCGCCGCCCGTCATGCTGGCGACGTTTATGATTGAGGTGATTTTTGCTTTCTATATAATCTGGAGATACAAGATGACGACCATTTCCCGTCTCATCGTTTCTATATTAGTTTTCCTTGCGATTTTCCAAGGAAGTGAATTCAGTGTTTGTGGTCACACGAGCCTTGAGCCGGGGCTCTGGTCACGTATTGGGTACGGCGCGATCACTATGCTTCCGCCCCTCGGGCTTCACTTGGCATACGCCATCGCTGGCAAAAAATCAAAATATCTCGTGCCGCTGGCTTATCTAACATGCGCGGCTTTTCTCACGTATTTTGTCGGCTTTACCGACGCGATCACTGGTCAGACTTGTTATGCGAACTACGCTGTATTTGACACACACAAGGCAAGCAGCCAGCTCTATGGCATGTACTATTACGGCTGGCTCATGATCAGCACCTATGTATCCTGGCAGTGGGCTCACGATCTAAAGAAGCAACAGCGAGCAGCACTCTATGCTCTTTGCGCCGGCTACCTATCATTCCTTATTCCGACCACGACAGTCAACCTGATAGACCCATCGACGATCAGCGGCATTCCGTCAATCATGTGTGGCTTCGCAGTCATCCTCGCTTTTATACTCGTAGGAAAAGTTGCACCAGAAAGCCTTAAGCAAAAGAATAGCAACCCTGCCTTCAAACTCAGGCTGCCGTTTTAGCCTCGCCAAAGAACGCTCGTATAGCATGTCTTGAGTTTGATATACCATTTGCTCTAGCGATTGACCGTAGCACACGACGAGCACTGTCAATCTCTAAGTTATAAAGATATTCCTTGTCGGGCATAATACCGATAACGCCAGGCTCCATAGCCTCAATCTTTTCATGATACGAATCCAGTCGCGCACAGACACCGGCCTCTTTTGGAAAGCCAAAGCGTTCAATTTCCTCATCGGTCTTATATGATTTTATCGTGTCATACAAAGATCCCACCTGACCATGTTCTAATGCATACTGTCGCATCACATCAGGCGAAGGCACTTTAGGTACAAGTGTTACTGCATGAACATACTCATGAAGCTGGCGAGGCATAGTAATCCTTAGGGACGGCGCATTACGATATCTCGTCCCAAACCGTTCACCCTCACTATCGACGTAATGCGCATAGTTCATGCGTGGCCATGCAACATGATGAAGATCATAGTCACCAGTCCAAATATGTCGCGAAGAAAGTGACCCCATCACCCGTTTCATTAATTCAACTCGATCAGGAACCTCAAACTCATCAAGAGGTGTATCAATTTTATCAGATACTTCTATCCTCCCGGTCTCTGACCAATAGAGCAATGGGGACTTTTCGACAAGGGCTGCAAGCGGCTGTGGTTCGTGCATAACAGAACCATGCCCCGTCATGTTAGTCCCCTAATCCTTCCTGTGTTTGTATTACCCTCATTTAGTTTTGTTATATCACAAGCGTTTTCACGTCGTCAAGCTTTGCCGAGCTTGCGATAGGCGGCAAGTTGACGCTTCGCAAATGTCAGCACCGATTCGTCCTCGCCAAGCCGACCATCCGCCTCTTGCTCATGATAAATAATCTCAAGATCATATCCTTGCCCAACTCGTATTCGAGCTACGCCACCCCACATGACAGAAACACAAGCCTCCTGATAGTCATGGTCTATGAAACGCAAAGCCGCCCCAATGAACTCTTCTTCACTAGGGCGGTTTGGTTGCCGTTCGACCATATTAGCCTCGGGCAAAATGAGCGAAGGCGCGGTTTGCCTCTGCCATCTTGTGGGTGTCTTCCTTCTTTTTGAAGGCAGCACCAGCTTCGTTGTAAGCATCAACGATTTCAGCACTAAGGCGCTTTTCGTATGGAATACCCTTGCGAGCACGCGCGCTCTGGACAAGCCATGAGAATGCATAGTGCATCTGACGATGACCCTGTACTGGGAATGGGATCTGATAGTTTGCACCACCGACACGTCGGCTCTTTACTTCAAAGTTTGGCGCAACATTCTTGAGTGCTTTTTCAAACACCTCAAGCGGATCTTCACTCTTTAGCTTCTTTGCAGCATCTTCAAGTGCAGCATATACCATGCGTTCAGCAGCAAGTTTCTTGCCGTTAAGCATAGATTTGTTAATGAGACGCTGTACGAGTACGCTCTGATACTTACGGTCTGGTTTCAGCTCACGCTGGAGCTTTTTCGTGACTTTACGCGGCATTACTTAGACTCCTTCTTCGAACCGTACTTTGAACGGCCCTGCTTGCGACCACTGACACCCTGAAGGTCCAATGCGCCGCGGACAATGTGATAACGCACACCTGGAAGGTCTGGCACGCGACCACCACGAACGAGCACAACGGCGTGCTCTTGGAGGTTGTGACCTTCGCCACCAATATATGCCCAAACTTCTTGCTTGTTTGTTAGGCGCACACGGGCAACCTTACGAAGTGCCGAGTTTGGCTTCTTTGGTGTTTTAGTGGTTACCTTGATACATACACCACGCATAAGCGGGCTTTTCTGATCGTAGTAACGCGTCTTTAGTGCGTTGAATGTGCTTCCGAGTGCTGGAGACTTTGACTTCTTTTTCGCAGTCTGGCGTGGCTTGCGCACAAGTTGATTAATTGTTGGCATGAAAAATGCAAACTCCTATTATTAGCTAATTGGTGCGATCGTAGCTCAGCATGCTACTTTCGCGTTTTCTTCTTGTCTGCCGTAGGCTTGTACACCTTACGCTTACGACTCCGAGAAGAGGAAACTCTTGCGGTAATTATATCTGATAGAAGCATTTTATGCAAGTGCCTGTCTCTCAAGAGCATCGTAATGCCCAGCATACCAAGTAATAAAATTACTAAACTAGAAAATACCAGCTCTTCTGACACGCCCGTATCTGGTGCATGTGGTGTCTTCCCAGGATGGACGCCACCGCCATGATCATTTTTTGGGGGATGTAAGAGCTCATCACATTGTTGCGGCGTGAGAATGACTGTCGTATTTTCACCATCTGCAACATGACTCTCTACGCATTCCAGTGGTGCTATCCATTGCTTAAAGCGCGTATTTGAAGCGGCGGTGGCTGGTTCAAATAGAATCAGAGCAAATACGGATATAGTGACCACGGAAAGTAATACAGACCGTATCATTGGGCCGTCACCGTCAATGTCATACTGATAGAGTAATTACCAGGCGGCGTTTGAGGAGGAATGGTCTCAAATAACCCAACCCCCGTAACGTCCCAATAGCAAAATCGTTGGGACGATGTAGTCGAGATAATGGTAAGTGCCGGCGTAGCATCACTAAAGCCTGCATCCGCAGGCTTACTAAAGCTACCAGTACAGCCCGCTTGCGGAGTTACAGTTGAGAGATTCGCCTGCACTGCGAGCACCCCGCCAACTGTGTCAGAGTCGGGTCCATCCACACATCCAGAACCATCTCCAATATCATTGAAATCATACACATTCGAGCCCGATGTCCACAGTGACGAAGGCCCGTTCGTAGCTGCGATACTTAGATTCCAGCCACCGGTAGTAAGGTTATTGGTGACGCGTATTTTTTGTGTCGAGACTCCAAGGCTCGTAGTATTAATTCTACACGCTTTAGTGGCCGCCTGAACTGCAGGGAAAGCTACCGTTGGCGTAGCAACAGGGTTTCCCGACCCATCAACAATGGCTACGTCAAGAGTACCCAGTAATGTCAGCTGCGGATATGAGGAATAGGAATCGAGTGCTGTTCCATCATTTTTGATGATACGAAAACACTGCGAAGATCCAGCAGATAGGCCGGAAGTCGTAAGAGAAAAGTCCCATACACCCGTATTGCCATTTGTAATAGTAGATGTGTTCGTGAAACCGTTTGATTCTCTATACGTCTGAGGGTTGGCCGTTCCTGTAACGGTCGGATCAGATCCACCGCCAATATTCGAGATAGAAGCATTATTGGCTACACTGGCATTGTCATACCATCTCACTCCAGTCGCTCCAGTTATATCGGTCCAGCCCGTAGACTGCGCAGCACATGAACCAGCCGTGAGTGTGGCATATTGTAACTTATAGGTATTATTGTGCGGACCCCATGCTCCGGTTGTCCAATCAATATCCAAAACGCTCACACCCATTCTAAGACGAAAAGGGGTATTGGTGGCTATCTCGCTAACGGTATTTGTTGCAGCAAGAGCCGCCCCAGGCGTAGAACTATTAGTATTACCATAGAAGCGCGAGGCATTCTGCGTTAGAGCTGGACTCGTATACGCTACAGTGGCATAGATAGTAGAAAGAAGCTGCGCCGGGACAAGACCATTCACGGTTTTAGATATTATCACAGAGGCGCCGTCTACATCACTCTTTGACCATGTCCCAGTGAAAGTAACAGAAAGGTCTTGATATGTATTGCCCTTAAATTGAACACTTTGCTGAGCTTGAAGAACTCCACCAATCCTTAAAACAATATCGGTATTGCCATAACCGATAGCATTGGTATTTGCACGTCCTACTATATGTACAGTAATGGACGAAGCAGTCTGACCACTATTAGTAGATCCACCTAAGCCCAGTTCTACGGATGGTGCTTGGGCGGGTGGTCCGTTTAAATACGACGTATCTCCATCGCTTGTTACTTCATCAACATAATCGCAAAGCCCGCTACAACTACTGCCTCCTGTGCCTGTGCCTGCCCACAGACCGTTACTCGCAATTGTTGAAACGGGACGAATCGTATCCGTCAATGACACTGCTCGTGCTGGCAGCGCTGCCCAAACCTGAAGGACCAGCACAAGCAGTAGCCCGCTTGCCATGAGTGCTGCCTGGCACCGAAGCATCAAATGACGCATACCCTATCCTTTGCGATTACTTGTGTTTGTGCTTCGAGATTTGGGAATATACACCATCTGTCCTGAGTGAAGAATATATGGCGCTTTCAGATTATTAACTTTCGCAATACGCTTCCAGCTGCCATGCGTACGTTCAGCGAGTGACTGAATCGTCTCGCCTTCCTGAACTTTATGAGCACTCCAGGAGTCGATTATCTTTTGTCGACGTCGTCCTCTTGTAGCGAAATACCACACAAGCCACACAACGATAACAAGGATGGCGATCATCATAATCAGTGCGATGGGCTGCGGCATAATAAATACCACTACTGGATCTGCATTTACTGTCGCAAGTTGCGCGGGATTGCTTGTCGCCCATGTGCCCGCTTCTTTGTTGTAAGAAGCTGAAGCCGTTGCCTTGTACCAACCACCGAAAAATGGTAGTTTATCATTGCCAAACGACAACTCAAGCCTTTGCCCTGCGAGTACTGGATATTGTCCTTCGTTTGTGTAGATCGTTCCACCGAACAAACTTGCTAACTTTATCTTTACATTAGTATCTGCCGAGACATTGCCTGCGTTCTTTAGGATAATATCGAAGTTTTGTTGAATAGGCGTCTGCGTCACCGTAAAGCTATCGATTGCCACTTCTCGGCGGAGCTTGCCAGGAATCGTCAATGCCACACGGATTGCTGATCGTGTGCGAATTGTCAGATTGCCACTTACCTCACCATTGTTATTTGCCTGCTCAAGTACCACGCAGGCATTGTGCTCACCTACATCAGCATTTGATGGCGCAGTAATAGCAAAGTCAACGATCTGCGACTGATCCGGTTTCAGCGTCACCGTCTGCTTGCTAATCTTGATCCATTGACCTGCACCTGTCGATGTTTCAGCACGCTGCTTGCAGGTAAATGCTCCTGTGTTTGAAGGAATTGCATCGACTGCGTACACATCCACTTCTTGGGTCTTGTCTGAATTATTTGCTACTACTACCGCTTCAGGGATTGTCTGACCCCTATTAATAGTATGGATAAAAATTGATTCAGACCGAGGATCACCCTTACGAGGCAGCGCCGGACGACCGCCGATACTGCCGCCTTCGGCCAGAGCAGCCGGAGCAGCAAGTAGCAAGGCCGAGAGGATAGCCGCCACCCACACATAGATTCGGTACTTTATAAGTCGATTCATGTCTTTCATTCTAGCATAGCCTCAAAGGAGGCAAAGCAAAAGAGTTATATCGCGGCTACCGTCTCAGTGAAGCTAATAGAATAGCTACCTGCAACCTGGCTGGCTGGAATTGTCTGGCTTAGAGCGACCCCTGTCAAATATGTACGACTAATCTTTGGAGCCGTACCGCCTGCCTGATAGAGAGTAACGGGCGTATTTGATCCACTTGAGAATGTACTTGATGAACCAACGCTAATACCAGTTGTTGCGCCGACTTCGGCGGTGATAGTTGCACCACTTGGATCAACCGTAAGCTGACCACCAGCGGAGGTCGCCGCATTAAACGGATATGAATCCGATCCGCTTGTCCACTTTGCAGTCGGGCCAGCTGTGGCAGCGAGTGACACCGTCCAGCCATTATCCGCACCACCTGGGTTGTCGACGTAAATACGTTGCGTGCTAGTACCGAGCGTTCCCGTACTTGTCTGCACTTGGTTGGATACGTTCTTCGCACTAAAGCTTACACTTGGCGAAGGAACGACAGCTCCTCCAGTATCTCCAATGAATGTTGATATTGTTCCTGCACTAACTGTCTGATTTAGATTTGTTGATGCTGCGTATACCGACACCGCGGTCCCGCCTGCCAACACTACGAGTGCTGCGACAGCGATAGCAACTCCACTTGCTTTTATAGCCATACCTCTCCTTAATTACCCCTAATTCCCAAGAACTATTGCTGTAAGTATAACCAACTTAGTCGTCTAGCGCAAGCACATTATAAAAAGTAACCCGCCAAGGAGACGGGTTACTTTGGGGATCGCGGGTTGAACTACGCCGCTTGTGCTATACGCTCAGCGTCCTCGTCGAGAACATCTTCTGCATATGTTGGATCGATATCCTCGAGAGAAGTTGGTACTTCATTCTCGATTGCCCCTTCGGCGCCAGTTCCAACAGGAATCTTGCGACCGATGATGACATTTTCCTTCAATCCATGGAGATGGTCTGCACGGCCACTAGTTGCAGCGTTGATCAAGACACGAGTTGTATCCTGGAACGATGCCGCAGACAGCCAGCTGTCAGACCAGATAGACACCTTCGTAATACCGAGGAGTAGCTGCGTGTACTGAATGAGGCTCTTGCCATCAGCAGCAAGCTTCTCATTTGCATCAACCACAGCGGCCTTAGATACGATATCTCCGGTAACAAACGCGCTGTCACCTGGGTCTTCGATCTGTACGCGGCTAAACATCTGACGCACGATGATCTCAAGATGCTTGTCAGCAACGTCTTGACCTTGCGCGGCATAGATGCGGAGCACTTCATTGATGATGTAGCGCTGTGTCGCTTCGACACCCTTAAGTCGCATGAGATCGTGTAGATTCAGTGAACCGATCGTCAGACGATCACCAGCTTCGATATGGTCATTTGCCTTCACTACAAGCTGTGTGTTGCCTGGAATCTCGTAACGAACAGGAGCAGATGCATTAGCAGCGATAACAATCGTATCTTCTGCAATCTCGACCACACCGTCAAATGGTGCGATAAGTGGCTTCGCCTCACCTTCAGCTGAAGCAAGTACGTCACCGGCTTTCACATTTGAGCCAGCCTTGATTGTGACAGTACGTCCCTCAAGTGCTAGGCGCTCAACGTGGCCTGCTTCTGGAGTAACTTGAACGACGTAGTTCTTGCCATCTTCCCAGACATCAACCATACCAGTCACTTCTGAAACATACGCCTGTCCCTTTGGTGTACGAGCCTCAAAGAGCTCTTCAACACGTGGGAGACCCTGGGTAATGTCACCACCAGCCACACCAGATGCGTGGAAGGTTCGAAGTGTCAGCTGCGTACCTGGCTCACCGACAGACTGTGCCGCGATTGTACCAACTGGCTGCGCATTATCAACCAAATGACCAGTAGCCATGTCGATACCGTAACTCTTCCGTGGAATACCACGAAGATTCTTGGTAGAAAGTACACTCTGGATCTTTACTTCTGTAATGTCTGCATCTGCTTCGATAGCATCCGCAACACTTCGAGTAATCAGCTCATCCTTACCGATATGACCTGGTACTTCTTCGGCGGTGTAGCGACCAAAGAGGCGGTTGCCAAAGTCGATCATTGTCTGCTCTGATTCTGAACGGTAGATTGCAAATCCTTCGTCATCCCCTGCTTCGTCTTCGACGGTAAAGACATCCTGGCTCACGTCTACCAAACGACGAGTAAGGTAACCAGAGTCGGCGGTCTTAAGAGCGGTGTCGATCAGACCCTTACGTGCACCACGGGTTGCCACGAAGGCCTCAAGTGATGAGAGACCCTTGGTGAACGAACTTCGGATTGGGAGCTCAATTTCACGGTTGGTTGCGTCCACCTGAATACCGATCATCGCGCTAGCTAGCTTGACGTTCGAAATGTCACCACGAGCACCAGAGTTGACCATGACAGAGATACTCGTATCCATGTGCGCAAGCTGATCTTTCAAGAAGTCGGTCACGTTGTTGTCGACTGCACGCCATGCACCAACGGTGAGGTTGTATCGCTCTTCGTCAGTGATCAAACCTTGGTCGTACTGCTCAGAGATGAGTGCCGTCTTAGCGTCACCTTCGGCCACAAAGTCTGCAATCTCTGGGAAGTGGACGTAGTCATCCTTACCGGTAGACACAGCGGCAACGGTTGCAAAGCGGAATGCAAGACCCTTCATTCGGTCAGCTGTCTTTGCAGTTTCTTCAGCACCGTACTTGTCGAAGATCTTTGCAAGAACCTTCTTGAGCTGCTTTTTGCTCTGAATGTTGTTGTCGTATGGGAAATCTTCAGGAAGGATTTCATTGAAGAATACACGACCGAGTGTTGTATCACGAACTTCACCCTTTGCACGAATGCGGATCGGAGTTTGGAGTTCGAGCTTGCCATCATCGTATGCCATTTCAGCTTCATAGACGCTCGAGTATGGCTTTACTTCCTTTGTCTGAGCACTTGGCTTTTCGTATGTTAGGTAATAGTTACCGAGGACAACGTCCTGACCGATGTTGAGCACTGGCGCGCCATCGGCTGGCTTAAGCAGGTTGTTTGTTGCACTCATGAGATCACGAGCTTCTGCTTGCGCCTCATCCGAGAGTGGCAAGTGAACAGCCATCTGGTCACCATCGTAGTCGGCGTTAAATCCGTTTGCAACGAGTGGGTGGAGCTGAATAGCCTTACCTTCCACGAGTACTGGCATAAATGCCTGGATCGATAGACGGTGGAGTGATGGAGCACGGTTCAAGAGAACATACTTACCCTTAATCACTTCATCAAGTGCGTCCCATACGAGTGCGTCACCAGCTTCGATCAAGCGAGTCGCCGAGCGGATATTGTGCGCGTGTTCGCCACGAATCAACCAGCTAATAACAAATGGCTTGAAGAGCTCAAGTGCCATTTGCTTTGGCAGACCACACTGATTAATCTTTAGCTTTGGACCAACCACGATTACCGAACGACCAGAGTAGTCGACACGCTTACCAAGAAGGTTCTGGCGGAAACGACCGCTCTTACCCTTGAGCATGTCAGAGATTGACTTCAAGCGGCGGCGGCCACCTGTTGCATTCACCGCACGACCACCACGAGCAGCGCTGTTATCGATGAGCGCATCAACCGCTTCTTGGAGCATACGCATTTCATTGCGACGAATCACTTCCGGCGCGTTGAGGTCAATAAGCTTCTTCAGACGGTTATTTCGGTTGATGACTCGACGGTAAAGGTCGTTAAGGTCACTCGTCGCAAAACGACCACCCGTAAGCTGCACCATAGGACGTAGGTCCGGTGGAATCACAGGAAGTACAGTGAGTGTCAGGCTACTTGGATCAATACCAGCCGCCTGCATACCTTCAAGCACCTTGAGGCGCTTGAGTAGCTTCTTCTCACGCTGGCCTTTTGCTGATGCAACTTCTTCTGTCAACTGAGCGATGAGGGTTGGAAGATCGATCTCATCAAGTAGCGCCTTAAGAGCGACACCACCCATGCCAACTTCAACAAGCTCTTCATACTCTTCAGGGAGGTTGCGATAGTCTGTTTCACTGAGCAAAGCGCCCTTCTGCAGGCTTTCAAGCTGTGTTTTGCGTGTTACATAGCCGTCTTCAAGATCTTCGAGCTCTTTTGACTGCTCTGCAGCAAGCTTTTTGACATCAGCACCTTCAGCTTCAGCTTCTTTTTCGTAACGGATCTTGATCGCTGCACGACCAGCATCAGTTTCAGCCTCAAGGTCTGCAAGCATTTGGTCACGCTTTTCAGCGTCAGCATTCAAGATAACGTAGGTTGCAAAATAAGCAATGCGCTCGAGGTTACGGACAGTAATACCAAGCAACAAACTCATTGCACTTGGCGTACCACGCATGAACCAAATGTGTGCTACTGGAGCGGCAAGGCTAATGTGGCCCATGCGCTCACGACGAACGATACTTTTTGTAACTAGCTCGCCGTTCTTGTCGACAGCCGCTTCACGAGAGCGAACGCCTTTTAGCTTTGTGTCGTGTGGATTAATGTCCTTTACTGGACCAAAGATTCGCTCACAGAAGAGACCATCACGCTCTGGCTTCTGTGTTCGATAGTTGATCGTTTCCGGCTTAGTAACTTCACCATGACTCCATTTCAGGATATCGTCAGGGCTTGCCACTACGAGGCGAACAGCATCGAAGTCGGCAATACCATTATTGGTGTTTGAAACGACGCGTGACATACTACGCCTCCTCCTTTTCTTCATTTGTTTCATCAGCAAATTCCTCGGCAGTTTCGACAGTTAGTCCATCCTCCTCAAGGTCAATGTCATCTGCTTCGTCAAGTACAACTTCAGTGTCATCATCTTGGTCGACTGCAACAGTCTTGTCAGCTGGACCAGCCACTGCGATTACCTCCTCAGCATCAACGACAACATCGTCACCTTCATCAGTTTCGTCGAGAAGATCGACACGAAGGCCAAGACCCTGGAGTTCCTTCACGAGAACGTTGAATGATTCTGGGAGCTTCGGACCAACGATAGCCTCATTCTTGATGATCGACTCGTAGGCCTTTGCGCGACCGTATACGTCGTCAGACTTGATAGTAAGCATTTCTTGAAGGGTTGCCGCAGCACCGTAAGCTTCAAGTGCCCACACCTCCATCTCACCGAATCGCTGACCACCGTTTTGTGCCTTACCACCGAGTGGCTGCTGGGTAACCATTGTGTATGGACCGGTCGAGCGGGCGTGAATCTTGTCAGAAACCATGTGGTGGAGCTTAATGATATGCATCACACCAACAGTAGTTCGCTCTTCAAATGCTTCGCCGGTACGACCGTCAAAGAGCTGGCTCTTTCCGTCTTTTGCGAAGCCTGCTTTTTCAAGCTCTTCTTCGATCACTTCACTTGGGACACCATTGAATGGTGGCGTTGCTACCTTGTAACCAAGTGCTTTTGCAGCCATACCAAGGTGAGTCTCAAAGAGCTGACCGATATTCATACGGCTTGGGACACCGAGTGGGTTGAGCACCACGTCAACTGGCGTACCGTCTTCCATAAATGGCATATCTTCAACAGGGAGGATACGAGCGACCACGCCCTTGTTTCCGTGACGACCAGCCAACTTGTCACCGACAGAGATCTTGCGCAGCTGAGCAACGAAAATCTGGATCTGCATAAGGACACCAGCCTTTAGCTCATGACCGTTTTCACGACTAAAGATCTTCACACCGACGACTTTACCACCACCAGCATTATTCATGCGCTGCGATGTATCACGAACGTCTTTGGCCTTTTCACCGAAGATTGCGCGAAGGAGTCGCTCTTCAGAGCTTAGCTCTTGCTCACCCTTTGGTGTAATCTTACCGACCAATACGTCGCCAGCCGTTACTTCAGAACCGACCTGGACAATACCATTTTCGTCGAGGTGACGAAGGCTGTGCTCAGAAACATTTGGAATATCTCGCGTAACAATCTCGTTGCCAAGCTTAGTTTCGCGAACTTCAACCATGTAGTCCTTGATATTGATGCTTGTAAGGCTATCATCTTGTACGAGACGACGTGAAAGCACGATCGCGTCGTCCATGTTGTAGCCCTGCCATGGCATGAAGGCCACAGTGAGGTCCCGACCTAGCGCGAGTTCACCATCGGCAACAGATGCACCTTCAATAAGGACATCACCCTTCTTTACCTTCTGACCACGCAAGACACGAGTTTTCTGGTTGATCGAACGGTCGTCGTTTGACTTCGAAAAGTGAGTTAGCTCGTACTGCTTTGCGCCGTCTTTGTACTTCACTTCAACTACTTCACCGTCAGCACGGACAACTTCACCCGCGTCTTCGGCGACAACTAGCTGACTTGTATTCTTAGCAATCTCAGCCTCGACACCGGTACCAACGGTTGGTGCTTCCGGAGTAAGAAGTGGTACAGCTTGCTTCTGCATATTCGAACCAGTAAGCGATCGGTCAATACGGTTTTTCTCGATAAATGGCACGAGTGCCGCTGTTGAACCAAGAATCTGCTTGTTTGCAGCATCCATGTAAGTCACTTCGCTTGCGTCAACTTCCTCTGGCAGGAGACCGTTTCTAGCTGAAACGCGTGTGGCAACGAACTTACTATCCTTATCGAGCTCAGCACCAGCGTCTGCAATCACCTCAGTAGCTTCCTGTGATGCATCAAGGTAGACAACTTCGTCGGTAACTTTACCGTTTTTCACCTTTAGGTATGGAGTCTCGAGGAAGCCGTATTCATTTACCTTTGCGTAGCTGGCAAGGTTCAATACGAGTCCAATGTTGGCACCTTCCGGCGTCTCCACTGAACAGAGGCGGCCATAGTGAGTCGGGTGGGCGTCACGGACATCAAATCCAGCACGCTCACGACTCAGACCACCAGGACCAGTAGAAGTAAGGCGTCGCTTGTGTGAAAGTTCCGAGAGTGGGTTTACTTCGTCCATCAGCTGGCTGAGCTGTGAACTAGCAAAGAATTCACGAACAGCTGCAACAACTGGGCGTGCATTGATCAGCTGGCCTGGGCTAACATTTTCAATATCAACCATACTCATACGATCCATAGCATTGCGCTGCATACGGAGCATACCGACACGGAATTGACGTGAGATCAGCTCGCCAACAAGCTTGATGCGGCGATTTGAAAGTGCGTCGATATCATCTGCATCTTCTTGAGTATTGTTGAGGCGAATAATTTCCTTGATGATTGCAATAAGGTCACTCATCTGGAATACGCGATTTTCAGCAGTGTTTGCCACCTCAAGACCTAGGCGCTGGTTCATCTTGTAGCGACCGACTCGGCTATAGTCAAAACGCTTAAAGTCAAAGAACATACGTTCGATCATCTGGCGGGCGTTATCAACAGTAGCAAGGTCACCTGGGCGCAGGCGGCGATACACTTCAATAAGCGCTTCGTTTGGACCGTGGCTAGGGTCTTTATCAAGGGTGGCTTCGATATACTTTACATCACCGGTATCAACATCCTTAAAGAGTTCCTTGATCTCAGACGTCTTACCATGACCAAGCGCACGAAGCAGCGTAGTCACAGGCAATTTACGGCGTCGGTCGATCTTTACATAGATCGTCCCATTTGATGCAGTCTCAAACTCAAGCCATGCACCACGACCTGGAATAAGCTTGGCACCATAGTTGTTGCGGCCACCAGCTTGGTCAGCAGTAAAGAATACACCTGAGCTACGAATAAGCTGAGAAACGACCACGCGCTCCGTACCGTTGATAATAAACGTACCGCGATCAGTCATCCATGGATAGTCACCAAGGTAGATATCCTGCTCTTTCACTTCACCAGTTACCTTGTTTGTTAGCTCAACTGTTGCGTGAAGTGGAGCGTCAAAGGTAATGTTGTTTTCTTTCGCAAATTTTTCAGAGTTCTTTGGAGCTTTGAATTCGTACTTGCCGAAGCGAAGCGCGAGCTTCTGTCCAGTGTAATCATCGATTGGGTTAAGTTCGGCAAAAATTTCACCGAGACCTGTCTCGACAAACTCCTGCCAAGATTCTTTTTGATGTCCAATTAGGTTTGGTAGCGGAAGCGCTGTGTCGTCCTTGGTGAAGAACACGCGTTTTGCCGCAGGTTTGCTTGTAGCCACTAAGCATTATTCCTTGCTGTTAATTGATAATCCGGCGCCCGAAGGGTTATCTAAGAGGGTATAAACACGCAAAAACGCCTCGCCAAACGGCGTGCGTGCAATCATCACCCACTTACGCAATCTTCATTACGTTCTATTGTGAGGTATTTTGCGTAAAGAGTCAAGCGCTTTTGACGACTTTGTCGATAAGGCCATAGGCTACTGATTCATCTGCGCTCATCCAAAAGTCGCGGTCAACATCTTTCTCGATTTTTGCAAGCTTTTGACCAGTATTCTTCGCTAGGATTTCATTAAGACGCTGCTTCAGATAGATTCCTTCACGGAGGGTAATCTCTTGGTCAGTGATCTTTCCTTGTGTACCAGAGCTTGGCTGGTGAATCATCGCACGAGCATTCGGTAGCATAAAACGCTTGCCTTTTGTCCCACTGCTCAAGAGAAATGCGCCCATACTTGCCTGCAGGCCGATGCCGTACGTTGCAACATCTGGCTTAATAAATTGTATTGTATCGTAAATTGCGAGACCATCGTACACAGAACCACCGGGGCTATTGATATAGAGAGATATATCTGCTTTTGGATCTTCATTTGCTAGGTGGAGCAGCTGCGCTACGACGACGCTCGCCGTCTGCTCGTTTACATCTTCACCGAGGAAGATAATACGCTCTTCGAGCAAACGAGAATAGATATCATACCCCCGCTCACCATCGCTCGTGCGAACAATTACGTTTGGTACAAGATAATTGCTAGGCTTTGTCATACTACCTAGTATACATAAGAATTAGCACTCGTGCAATACGAGTGCTAATTTTCTTCGTCCTCTGTACTATTGACTCAATTCAACAAGTTTTTCGACAGTCTTCTCTGTCGCAAGACGATTGCGCAAATCACGCTGAATCTCAGGTTCGTCAAAACGCTTTGCAAGATCTGGACTATTTTGGTACTGCGCTTTGTATTGAGCAGTAAACGCCGCAAGATCGTCATCTGACACGTCAATCTTTAGCTCTTTTGACAGTTCCGCGAGTACAAGACCGGCTTTGACACGCTTTTCGGCCGCTGGGAGAACTTCTTTCTTTGTCCAGTCATCCTTGTCTTTGTAACCCTGAGAACTGAGGTAGTTTTCAAGAGTAAGGTTCTGATAGAGCAGATTCTGCTGCATATCTTGTTCGATACTCTGCGCCTGATCGTCAATCAAGACTTGAGGAGCTTCAACCTTCGAAGCATCGACAAGTTGCGAGACCAGCTCGTCTTTATACTTTTCACCAGCATCGCGCTCTTTTTGCGCAGTTAGCTCGCGCTTGATATCATCTTTCAGATCCTTGACCGTTTTGATCTCTTCACTAGCGCCAGATTTCTTTACAAACTCATCATCGAGTTCAGGCAAGGCTTTTTCGAGTACCTTCTTCACCGTCGTCTCAAAGACTACCTCTGAGCCTGCTAGGTCGGCAACGTGATAGTTCTCAGGGAAATTAAGCTTGAGATCTTTTTTGTCACCAGCCTTCAAGCCAACAATTCCCTCTTCAAAGCCAGGAATAAATGAGTTACTGCCAAGCTCCAGCTCATAGCTCTCAGCTGTTCCGCCATCAAATGCTACGTCATCTTTCTTGCCTACAAAATCAATCATCACCACGTCGCCATTTTTCGCAGCGCGTTTTGCTTCTTTCTTTTCGGCCATACTACTGCGCATACGATCGATGATGTCATCGACTTCTTTAGCACTCACCGTAATTTTCTCTGATGTAACTTTGAGTTTTTTGTAGTCACCCAATGTTACCGGAGGTACGATATCACATTCTGCCGTAAATTCAAGTTCAGAACCAGGAACAAACTTTTTCACCTCAACTTCAGGACGTGCAAGCGCCTGGATGTCTTCAGCGATAAATGCTTCTGCGACCGCCTTTGACAGTGCGTCGTCAAGCGTTTGCTGAATAAGTGCATTTGGATCAATATACTTTGCAGCTACTGATGCGGGCACTTTACCCTTGCGAAAGCCTGGTGCTTTTACATTCTTTGAAAGCTTTGTCAGCGCAACTTGCTCTGCATCTGCAAGCTCCTCTTTGCCAAGAGTAATTGTTAGTTTTGCTTTAGTCTCTGTTGGGTGTGTTACGGTCGTCTTCATACAATGGACGATTATAACAGATCAGAGCCTAGATGAACAATTCGTCGATGTCGTCACGGTCAGTTTTATGGCGACGATCTTTGACCTCGCTCACGATACGCTCAGGTGCAAGCTTTTGCTCCTTACCAGAGGCTGTATCTTTGAAATTATAGGCATTCTCTTTCAATTCTTTTTCGCCAACAAAGATCAGGAATGGGATCGCTTTTTTGAGTGCGGCCTTGAGCTGCTTGTCGATCTTGCGACCGGTAATATCAACCTCGACAGCAACACCCTCATTTCGCAGCTCACGAGCAAGCTTTGCAGCACCGTTCTCGGCGCCTTCAAACACCACCATATACGCCTCGGTCGTCGAACGCAGCTCTGGCAATAGATTGTGCGACTTCAGGAAGATCTCCATCATCGTCAGCCCCGGTGCCATACCAACAGCTGAGATTGGTTCTGCGCCAAATAAGCCTACGAGGCCGTCGTAACGACCGCCACCAAACAAGGAACGATTGTTTTCGGGATCAAGATCGAAGAATTCAAATACAGTGCCCGTGTAGTAGTCGAGGCCACGCATCAAGGTAATATCAAATATCGCATTTTCTACGCCAGCATCCTCAAGTAGGGCAAAGAGTTCTTTTACCTCAGCAAGGCTCTCATTGTCGGCAACTTCCGCAGGCAGCTTATCAAATGTCTTGCCAAGCAAAAGCTGGGATACCTTATTGAGACCGTCGGACGCAGCATCGACACCAAAAATATCGATTGCCTGATCGCGAAACTCTTCACTGCTGATCTTATTGCGACGATCAAAAAGCTTGATCATTAACTGCGACTGCACGCCATCGAGCTGAAGGTAGTCATGCATGACCGCATTGATCACCTTGCGGTTGTTGATTTTTATCTGATACATGTCACTTTTCGCGCCAAATGCCTTCAGAATTTCTACGCCCATCTGAATAATTTCTGCCTCGGGACGTGAGCCTTCGACACCAAAAATATCAGTATTGAGTTGCCAAAATTCACGCTCACGACCACGCTGCGGTCGCTCGTAACGCATAAAGTTTGCAATGGAGTAAAGCCGTGCCGGGTAGGCCAGCTCCTGGCGTCGATCTGCTACCATGCGACTAATCGAAGGGGTCATTTCTGGGCGAATCGCTACCTGACGATCACCGCGATCCATAAATGCATATGTCTGCTCATTGGCAAGCTCCTGCCCGGATTTTGCTGCATATACTTCCAGAGGCTCGAGCAGTGGCGCACCGTATTCTTCATAGCCAAAACTTTCAACTACTTTCTTCCATGTAGCGAAGATATAACTCTGGACACGTTTATCCTCAGGATAATAATCCCGTGTGCCTTTGTAGGGCTTGCTCGAAAGTGAACTCATTAGCTTAATTGTGCCAGTTTCTCTCTTATTTTGCAAGAATGAGCGGTTTATTTGAGCGCTTTTTCGCCAAGTCGGTGGAGCAGGCGTTGCCATCGTTGATAATTCGGATCTCCCTCTTCTCCGACATCGACACCACGCAGGCGCAGCAGGCCGCGCCATGCGAGACGCTGATCGGCGTAGGCATGCGCTTGATCGATTGTCCGCCGCAGCTCATCATAAATCATCCCGGCGATTGCATCCTCGTCCTCCCAGGCATCATCATTAGCCGATGAAGCAATCAGTTCGCGCAGTCGATCGCGCATCGCTTGCTCCGTCGCAAACGCTTCCCCTTCGTTATTTAGAATCCGGTGCACATATTGTGCGGCCGCCTCCGATGTCTTCAGGTGACCCGCTTCAATCAAGAAATGGGCAATTGCATCAGCGGGTTTATCCTGAAATGGATCATATAGCCCCTTGTGTCGATTGCGCGAGCTCGCAAGACTACTGACACTATGCTCCTCTGATTCCGAGGGTAAATGTTCAGCTACCATACGCCTTCTCCTCTCCCTTTAAAACAAAACGCGCCCCAACGGGACGCGGATAGTTCGCTCGCTATATTGTGACCTACATATGAATATATTCACACTACTATTTTACCACCGGCTTTTCATCTTGCAAATGATACATTCTCAGCCACTCATACATCACGATTCCAGCCGCTACACCAACATTCACGGAGCGAGTACTCCCAAGTTGCTCTATGGCAACGATGTGATCTGCTTTTTCCAATAATTCGGGTGATATTCCAGGACCCTCCGCACCAAAGACAAGAACGGCATTTTGCGGCAGCGCAGTCTGTGAAAGCATCTTAGCGTCCGCGACATTATCTATAGCAACCACTGTGCGTCCGCGACGATGCATTTCATCGATAAATTCATCAACGAGGGTAAAGTATTCAAGCTGCAAGTACTTATCTGTCGCCATAGCCCCGCGCTTATTCCACTGCCGCCGACCAACGACATGTATTGTCCGTACGCCGAAAGCATTTGCACTCCGCACGATAGTACCCATATTGAAATCTCGCTCAAGATTTTCGATAGCTACCTCTAGCATCACGCCGCGCCGATTGAGCTCGGCGACAATAGCATCATGAGAAAGCCCCTTGAATTCATCAGTGACATTGCGCGTGTCTTCTTGCATGGTAACCTTCATTCGGCTTAGCGACGTATGATATCGCGGGCAAGGCTGATTGCCTGATTCATATCATTTGCCTCTGGAGTTGCACCAACACCATAGCTAATACGCAGCATACTTTTATCATTCAAGACGTTGAGCTGTCCAAGCGATTTATCAAAGTAGGCTTCATCACCGAGATTTGCAACAGCCTCAGAAGTCTGCATGGTCTTTTTTGCATTAAACTCTGACCTAACTACCGTAATACCTCGGTCATTTACCGCAGAGAGGACGGCAAGCGCCATTACTTTCATCTTTGAGCGGTCTCTCGACTGGTCGGTGTAACTACAGCTACTTGTAGCCACATCACCAGAGACGGCCGGTTCGTTAACCGGACTGCCAATAACATCCTTGCCTAGCAGCTTATGAGCCTCACTCATCGTCAAAAGCTCACACGCATCTACCGGATTATATTTATATGTTACTTTCTTAGGTACGACATTATAGATGAACAGCACTATGAGTCCAAGAACCACAATCCCTCCAAGGGTAGCGAAAATAATATGAACTGGAGTTTTGTGGTCACGATAGAATGCTTTTACAGTATCAGTAGATTTCATAGGCTAAGTATAACAGCGAGTTGCTTATTAGGTAATATGCCCTGGTCTTATTTCCAGCGGATTGTAGGCATTAGGCAAAATAAAAAATCCTCGTTGAGGATTTTCCTGGTGCGGATGAGAGGACTTGAACCTCCACGTACTTGCGTACACTAGCACCTGAAGCTAGCGCGTCTACCAATTCCGCCACATCCGCGTGCATCAGAAGAGTCTTGCTCATTATAGCGTCATACTACTAGAGAGACAAGCTACTTCTTGTGGTGAGATCCGCGCAATTTTGAGACGAGTTCATGGACTGACATCGACTGCTTCACACCGGTGGCGAGAATATTATGCGGATCGAACGCCTTTCTGATAGCCTCAAATAACTCATTCACCTCGGCGCTCTGAGCATTTTGCACGTGCGCTGCCTGCAGCAGCCCTTCGCTATGGACACCCGCAAGGCTGCCATTGTATTTCTCCAGAAGTTTTGCAATGTCATCGATGAGCCGAAGTGCCGCTTGCTTACCACCCACGGTGTTGAGGTTTAATGCAGGTCGAGTTGTCCATGTATTCTCAAGTGGCAAGCCATAGAGCGGAAGAGCTACACGTCGCTTTTCGGCAAGCTCAGCAAGTTCCCGTGCAAATTCTTCAAATCGTTCGATCGGTACATACATGCCGTCAACGATCGGTAAGCTTGCAGTGCCCTTTTCGTCAGCATGAAACGCCGAAGCAGCAAGACTCTCGATACTGGCAAGGTCACTTTCGCTTATGTTTTCTGCTTCTTCTACGACTGCACCAGCTTGCTCCAGCAGTTTGCTCGCGCGCTTCAATTTTCGCAGCTGGCCACGATACGATGCATTATCATACCATACGACAAGCAATGTTGCGTGGCTCATTTCACCACCAAATACCTTGCCTGTCTGGCGAGCTTCTCGTACCATATCAGCGCTAAAGTACTCGACGCGCGATGGATCAAGCTTTGTCAGCTTATCGAGAGCATCCCGTGCTTTTGAGGCATCATCAAACGCAGCCACGACTGCCGCACGTTTTGGAGATGTATACTCAGCCTTGAGGATCAATTCACTGATAATACCCAGTGTGCCCTGAGAACCACCAAGCAGCGGCATAAGATCGAACGAGCCATCTTTACGGCGCACACTCGTAATACCATTGTATCCGGCACTGTCTGTAGGCAATCCCTCGATGGTCTTTTGGCTATCTTCAATCAGCCCATCGATCTGGCGATAAATATCAGCCTCCAGCGTTTGCTGACCTTCTTTTTTGCTCAGCTCACGTTTGCTCAGGCGCTTCGTTTGTAGTACATCACCATTGGCCAACACGACTTCAATCTGCTCGACCCACGATGCCATGTCAATACTCGTCCAGCCATCAGCGATCACGCCTCCGATTGTCGCCGACTCATCAATTCCTTGCAGGGCAGGAATTGTCACTCCCTGGAGAAACAACGCATTCTGCAACTCGCCAATAGTAACGCCCGGCTGCAAGCGAACAAGTCGTTGCTTTGGATCGTATTCGAGTAGTTTATTCATATGCTCAGCAAGCGACACCACAATGCCACTCGTTAACGCCGCGCCAGTAATATTAGTACCTCCACCTCGAGCTGTCACTGGTAATTGATGACCTTTTTCGGCGAGCTGCCAAGTAAATCGGAGAAGTTTACGTATGTCATTTGTCGTTCGAGGAAATGCTACGATTTCTGGCTGAATAGTTAAGATACTACCATCTGTGGCATACTTACTCGTTACTGAATCATCGGTTGCTACCTCGCCAAGCAAATGTTGATTCAAATACTGCGCTAGTTTATTCATTGTTTTCCCCGTTTATTACCTCTATCATACCATAAGCAACTTCTCATACACACAAATCTTTGGTATAGTAGTGAAGCTACATTCGCGGATGTGGTGGAATTGGTAGACACGCATGCCTTAGGAGCATGTGCCTTCGGGCGTGAAGGTTCAAGTCCTTTCATCCGCACCAAAGATAAAACCCGATCGTAAAGACCGGGTTTTATCTTTGGTTACGTGCTAAAGTTTGAGTCCTCACGGTTGCAGTCTCAGCTGAACTGATATACTTAACTCATGCAAAAAGACAAGGCTCTCATTTTTGACATTGACGGTACTGCTATAGACTCACCGAGCCAAAAACTACCGACAGAACGGCTCAAGAGTGCCTTTCAAACAATCAAAAGCACGTATTATATCTGTGCTGCTACGGGACGCCCTTGGCCATTTGCAAAGCCAGTCCTCCAAGCTATGAATTTAACCGATCCGTGCATCATCTCTGGAGGAACACAAATCTGCGACCCGAAGGGTGGCACCATTCTTTGGCAGTGCAATATCGAAAAAGCAGACGTACAAACGATTAAACAAATACTCATTAACTATCCGGACTATGGTCTAGTAATAAACGATTTCAGCGAGAAGGACTACTTTGGGGGTGGCATTTCTTCTACACAACTCAATCCTAATCAAGATATCTTCTTTGCGGATTTTGTATTTGTTCCCGACACCATTGCTATCGAGATTGCTGAAGAACTTAGAGGAATCAAGGGGATTTCCTGTATTTTGGGAACCTCACAAAAACCAGGCCACAAGGATATACATATAACAAATCATCGTGCCACTAAAGAGCATGCTGTCGCCAAGCTACTTTCCCAACTAAAAGTTGACCGCCAACATACTTGGGGTTTTGGCGATGCACTGAACGACATTCATCTTTTCAATGCAGTTAACACTAAGATCGCGATGGGAAATGCCGTACAAGAACTGAAAGCTCAAGCTGATGAAATTATTCCACCTGTATCCGAAGATGGACTAGCACAGTACCTCGAAAGGTTTGCAATAGGCTAAAGCATACCGAGCTTATCTCCGCCAAACAAAAAACGCCTCATTGGCGTTAATATTTTTACCCCACTCGGCGGAAGAAGGTGAGGTGTGCATTTCCATAACTACGATTGTCCACCACAACAATTCCGGTTTGAATTGGCACCTCACCTTTTCCTGTGTGCGATAATACCATAAGCGCTCCGGGTTTGAGAAGCCCAAAAAGCTTTTTGACTGTGGAAAACTGCAAGTCATGATATGGCGGATCGGCAAATATCAGATCAAAATCACTTTCACCCGCAGTTTCAATCCAACTCGCCACTCCAGCACGAATTACCTTGGTTTTGTCCTCAATATCCAGGGTCTCAATGTTTTTTGCAATAATCTTTGCAGCAATACGATCTTTTTCGACAAACACTGCCTCGCGAGCACCACGGCTCAATGCCTCAAGCCCTAATGCGCCCGATCCTGCGAAAGCATCGAGAACACGAGCATCCTCTACCGCATCCGCCAGTGAATTAAAGAGTGCGCCACGTACACGCTCACTCATCGCATGAGTACTAGAGCGCCCTGGCGCGTCAAGTGGCCGGCTGCCAAACTTACCAGCGATAATTCGAACGTTCACTGCTTGCTCCTTCGGATTGCTTCAATCCAAGCTAATGTTACCATCTCGGCAATCGTTGGGACTAGTATATCTCGTGTTCTTCTACCTAGACGACGAGTCCAACCCTTTGCGAGGAACTCATCGTACATATGCATCGAGTCAATTTTCGACAAGGCACCTAAGAAAATCTTTTCATATCCATCTTTTTCAAGTAATAGCAGCTGCCTGGTGTGAATATCTGTCGGCGCTACTTTTTGTGGAGCAATCACTGCCGCAACACCATGCTCGAAGCCAACATGCGATACCATCACTCCCTTCGCACCCCAATACTTCCAGTTGTTTACGAGTTGCTCACGCCGGGTATCTCCTGAGATGATTATTTTCTTCCTCAGGGTATCACGCGTTTCCCTTCCCTCGCCGCGCAGCTTCTCGACCTCTTCCTCGAATGGATAATGGTGCGCCGGGGTCAGTCCATCTGTCACCGCGTGCGCCAACCATGCAGCTTCAAATGCCGCCCGCTCATGGTTATTGCCCCGAAGTGCCGCTGCAAGGTTATAAATATGATCCTCAATTTCATCGAGAAGTTGCCGATCGGTCGGATCATTTGGATCGATGAAATGCCATGGCTCATCTTTAGCCGGACTCTTGCGCTTTATGCCATCAGGACCATTTTTACCTTCGAAATGCAGAATCTCCCTGATTGTAGGAAAATACTCATGCGGCAGCTGTTTTCTGAGTGTACGACGAGCAATGCGATCAATTCGCTGATGTACGCCTACGATGAGACCAGATTTGGAATGAAATGTTGTACCAGAATACATAATTTTTAGCTGCGCCTAATAGGACAAATCTTATTTAATTCAATGTTGTCAGTCGCTGATATTTTTCTACCTCATGCGCCAACTCTTTATAGTCTAGCAGGTTTTGCGAAGAGGAAACGAACCACTCGGCTTGCTTCTGGGCTCGTGAAATGAGTAGCGTCTCACCGAGGGTAGCCACTTGCAGGTTGAGATCACCGTGCTGCGCGCGACCATATATTTCACCCGGACCACGTAGCTTGAGATCCATCTCGGCAAGATAGAATCCGTCAGTAGACTTTTCAACTTCTTTGAGACGCTGAGACGGCTTTTTGGTGTCGCTCGTCAGCAAGAAACAGTAGCTCTGATGCTCACCTCGTCCGACACGTCCACGCAATTGATGCAGCTGCGCCAGGCCGTATTGCTCAGCATCTTCAATCAATATAAGCGTCGCATTTGGGACATCGACGCCAACTTCGACGACGGTTGTTGAGACAAGAATATCAAATTCTCCGCGTGAAAATTTTGCCATCACCTCGTCTTTTTCCTGCGACTTCATGCGGCCATGCAGTAAGCCTATCTTTCGGTGCCCAAAGATAGAATTCTGTAATTTTTTATATTCGGCCTGTACACTTTTTGCTTCGTTTGTCGGATTCTCATCGATCAGGCGGCAGATCACATAGACCTGACGGCCTTTTTCGATCTCCTGATCAATTGCCTTGTAAAGTTGCGAGCGGCTAACAGGCGACCAAATTTTTGTCTTGATAGGCAGACGGTTCTTCGGCTTAGCATTCAGCACAGAAACATCCAGCTCGCCATAGAGTGTCAAGGCAAGCGAGCGTGGAATCGGCGTGGCCGTCATCGCAAGAAGATGTGGCATATGCGGCGACTTTTGTAGTAACTCCTGGCGCTGAGCAACCCCAAAACGATGCTGCTCGTCGACTACTACAAAGCCCAGTTTATGGAATTGCACCGTAGGGCCGAGGAGTGCATGCGTACCGACAAGCACATTGATCTCACCACTTTTCAGTTGTTCCAGGAGCGTTTGACGCGCCTTCCCTTTTACATTGCCCGTCAGCAACGCAACTCGTACGTCCTGCGGCTTCAGTAAGTTTTGCAACGTGTCAGCATGCTGCGAGGCTAGAATCTCCGTAGGAGCAAGCACCGCCGATTGAAACCCATCTTTTGCAGCCTGCAGGGCAGCTAAACCGGCAACGACCGTCTTTCCAGCACCCACGTCACCCTGCAAGAGACGATTCATCGGAGTTGTGCGCTCAAAATCTTTCAAAATATCCCACGCGGCAATACGCTGTGCAGGCGTGAGCTCAAAGGGCAAATTCTCTACAAACTTCTTCACTTCCGGCTGATTAAACTTCATAGGCCAGCCTTGCAGCTCAGAATTGGCCTTTTTATTCAATCTGGCCGCGAGCAGCAAACCGAACATCTCGTCAAACGCAAGCCGTTCCTTAGCGCGCACAATATCTTCAGCGCTTCCTGGAAAATGCATACCCAAAAGTGCGTCAGAATAGCTAATCAGCTTTTCGCTCTGCAGAATCTTACTCGGCATAGGGTCTGGGAGCATTGTCATGAGCGGCCGCAGCTCGCTTAGGACCTTGCGCACCACTTGGCTCTTCAACCCTTTAATACTCGGATAGACTGGCAGTATCCTATCCGTCTGAACTGGCATATCTTTTACTTTTTCAACGCTTGGATTAGTGAGTTGATAGTGATTGTAATTAAACTCAAAATCACCGGAAAAGTAGAATTCTTCCTCAGGATTTTTCAATTGCGTCTGCCGATACGGCTGATTAAACCACACTGCATTGAGCTTACCCGATCCGTCATTTAGTATTGCCGTCGCAATCGTCATACCACGGCGCACACGCTTTATCGTTATACTCTCGGCCTTTGCTTTAATTGTACGTTTCCCAGGCTTAATCTCCGCAATAGGGACAATCTCAGAAAAGTCTTCGTGTTTGCGCGGTAAAAACGTGATGAGATCGCCGACTGTATGAACACCCGCCACTTTGAATTGTTCGGCGGTTTTCGGCCCCACTCCCTTGATGCGATCTACGTTCGTCGAGAGATTCATTATATTCAGTATAGCAACCGGCGAATACTGGCCGCTACTTCGCCATCCGTTCCAAGGCCTGCCCCTCAAGCTCACGTGCTAGATTCTCAAGTTTTTGCCCAAGTACACGAACCTTTTCTTCGGAATTTGTCGCCTCCTCAAACCACTGCGTATAAAATTTCATTTTTGGCTCGGTCCCGCTTGGGCGAATCGTAACGCGACGGCGTGCATCGCCAAACTCATATACAAGCACATTGCCGCTCAGACAATCAATTGATGTCGTTTCGCCACTAACAATATCTTTGCGAGTAAGTGTCTGATAGTCCAGTACTGCCGTCACTTTTTCACCATCTATCGCTATCGGCGGTGTTTCGCGCAAGCTTTTCATAATTATTTGCATTTGCTCAAATCCATCTGCGCCGGGACACTGCAGGTTGTCGAGTCGCTCCATATAGAGCCCATACTCACCGTATAGTTCAAGCATACGATCCCATAGTGTCTTGCCTTTATCTTTCAATTCTGCTGCGTACTCAGCAAGTGGCAACGCTCCTACTGCGCCGTCTTTATCACGAACATAGTCGCCCTTCAGGAGACCATAGCTTTCCTCGCCGCCAATAACAAATATCTCGTCGGTTGCTTCCTTTTCCCTCAAAAGCGCACCGATATACTTGAATCCTACCAGCATATTTCCGTACGTCTTCACATCAAACGCGCTCGCAATAGCCTCAAGCATATCCGTCGTCACGATCGTCTTTGCGACAAAATGTTTTGGTGTCAACACATCTTTTTCACGAAGTTTCCTGAGTGAATATTCAGTCGCGAGTGCTGCCGATTGATTCCCGGTAAGATATATCGCCTGGTCATTTTGCCGAACAATTACTCCGATTCGATCGGCATCGGGATCGTTCGTGATTGCAATGTCGGCCTTTTCAGCGAGCATGAGTGCGACCGCTCGATCATTTGCAGCTTTTTCTTCAGGGTTCGGCTTGCCATTCTCAATCGTCGGAAAATTACCATCAGGCACCATCTGCTCACCAACAAGCCTAATATCAGAGAAACCAGCCTCCTTAAGCACAGGCAATGTGTTCGTTTGTCCTGCGCCATGAAGTGGAGAATATACAATCTTTAAGTCACGCTTATTGCCTTCTGATTGAGCGCATACTGCGCTTATGTACTTCTCATCAAGCTCAGTGCCCAGAAGCTTAATATTTCCGTTCGTGATAGCCCGGTTGAAATCTATCGCAATAATGCGCTCCACCGACTCCGCCATATCCAAAACACCTTTGTCATGAGGCGCAACAAGCTGCGCTCCATCACTCCAGTAGGCCTTAAATCCATTGTCTGCTGGAGGATTATGACTCGCACTAATAACAATGCCGATGGCCGCCCCTAGATCGCGTACCGCAAAACTTAATTCTGGCGTTGAACGGAAATCCTCAAACAGATATGTCGTAAAGCCGTTGCCCGCACAAACACTTGCGGCATATTCTGCAAGCTCCCTTGAGCTCAGCCTCGTATCGTGCGCAATGACGACGCCTTTTTCAGAGGCAGATTCGTCAAATTGCTTCGCATAGAGACATAGTGCTTGCGTTGACTCACCAATCGTAACTCGATTAATGCGGTTTGAGCCGATACCAGTCGTACCTCGCCTGCCACCGGTTCCGAACTCAACAACCTTAAAGAATGCATCTTCGAGTTCTTGCCACTTCTCTTCGGCAATGAGCTCTTCTAGCTCTGATCTATATTCTGCATATTTTGGCTCGTGCAACCAAGTATCAACATTTTTTGCAGCTTCCGGCGAAAGGCTCGCATGAAAATCGGGCATATTCCCTCCGTTATATGTACTAGATTATCGAGCTTTTATTATACCAGTTATGGTAGAAATTATCGAACGAGCACGAAGCTGTTCTTGCCCTTTTTGACTAGATTCTTACCTGTTAATTCAATATTTTCAGATATTTTTTGACCATTCACTGAAACCGCGCCATTCTGGATGAGGCGTCTCACTTCGCCGTTTGAACCAACCACGCCAGTGCTTGTCAGCGCATGAATCACATCACTGCTTGTAGCCGTAGGAATTTCAAGTGCGAGCATATCTACTTCTTCGTCAAGCAGACTATCAAATGGCGTGCTGCCAAATAGTACAGCTGTAACATTTCGCGCGTTTTCAGCTCTAGCCTCACCATGGACAAGCTTTGTTACTTCGTAGGCAAGCGTCCTTTGTAGTTCGCGCGCACCAGGATTTTCATGATGAGCATCAATAAGGCCTTCGATGGTTTCGCGGTCAAGCAACGTATAAATCTTTACTAAGTCTTCTGCGGTTTCATCATCAACATTAAGCCAGAATTGGTAAAACTTATATGGTGAAGTTTTGTCTGCATCAAGCCAAATAGCACCGCCCTCTGATTTGCCAAACTTTACGCCCGTCTGCTTATTGACGACGAGTGGTGCTGTAAACACGTGCGCCTCTGCGCCCTCTAGGCGGCGGATTAATTGCACGCCAGTAATCGAATTACCCCACTGGTCTGCACCCGCGACCTGGAGCGTAGCTCCCTTTTCGCGAAAGAGATGGAGAAAATCATACCCTTGAATTAGTGAATAACTAAACTCGGCATAGCTAATACCTTCACCACCCTCACCGATACGATTCTTGATAAAATCGCGATCAAGCATTTGTGTCATCGGGGCATGCTTGCCCACCTCACGTAAGAAATCAAGATAATTAATATCCTTAAACCAGTCATAATTATCAACTACATCGAAGCTTTGACCAGCAAAAATCGTCTTGTACTGCTCGGCAATCGCCGCCTTATTTTTGGCAATCTCATCAAGTGTCTTAAGGTCGCGCTCCTGCTTTTTTCCATCCGGATCACCGATCATGCCCGTCGCACCACCCACAAGCAAAATCGCCTTATGTCCGTGGTCTATCATGTGTCGGATCATCATTGCCGGAGCAAGATTGCCAATCGTCATACTATCCGCCGATGGATCGACGCCAAAATAAAACGTACGTGGTTCATCAATATCTTTAATATCTTGAAAAGTTGTCTGATTGACGAATCCGCGCCACTTAAGTTCCTCTGATAGTTTCATATATCGCATTATATCAGGGAAGACTCTACCCTCCCAATGATTCTCTGAAATGACCCCACAAGATCACTTCTTGCCCACATAAGATCACCGACTTTACGTTCCAGTAGAGACATGTTTTATCGTAGAAATATAGGAGGCTGGTGTATAATAATGGGTAAGTTAAGCAAAAAAGGGTTGGTAGGACACGTGGCGAAACGAAATTCCGGACGACAGATGAATGTGTATGCGAATTTAGCGCATAAGAGGAAAACGAAGAAAGACTTAAGCTCGCGCAAACGAGCAGAATACTTAGCGAGTCTCCCTAAGCACCCTGTGCAGCGAGTCCTCTATCGACTTCACCCGAAGCGTGTCGCGCAATATTGGTTCTCAAAGCGCGGTGCATTAATGGCTGTGAAGATTTTTGGCGTCCTTATCCTTCTTGGCGTCCTGAGTATTGGCGCGTTATTTGCCTACTACCGAAAAGATCTCGATCAGATCCGCCCATCAGAGCTCGCAAAGCGCGTGCAAACAACCGTCTCCCGCTACTACGACCGCAATGGTAATCTCCTCTGGGAAGATAAAGGAAGTGGTAACTATACTCTCGTCGTCAAGAGCGATGAGATCAATAAGTATATGAAAGAAGCGACCGTTGCGATCGAAGACAAAGATTTCTACCGTCACGGTGGCATCAGTATATCTGGTATTGCCCGTGCCGGTATTAGCAACCTCCAGGGAGACAGCACTCAGGGTGGCTCTACCCTCACGCAGCAGCTCGTAAAGCAAGTTTTCTTCTCTAGTGAAGCAGCGAACCGTGGCTTGTCAGGCCTCCCACGTAAGATCAAGGAAATGATCCTCGCTATCGAAGTAGAACGTATGTACAGCAAAGATGAGATCTTAACTCTCTACCTCAATGAATCCCCTTACGGTGGTCGCCGCAACGGAGTAGAATCAGCAGCAGAAACGTATTTCGGCATTAAAGCAAAAGACCTTACGCTCGCTCAAGCGGCACTCCTCGCCTCAATTCCAAATGAGCCGGGACTTTACAATCCATACACTGCGATCAAGGATTCGATGGCGTCGCAAGCACTCATCGCTCGTCAGCACAAAGTACTCGACCGAATGGTGCAGCAAAAGTACATTACTCAGTCGCAAGCCGACGAAGCAAAGGCCGTTAATATTCTCGACACGGTCAAAAAGGAAACAAGCCAATACCAAGGCATGAAGGCGCCTCACTTCGTGCAGATGGTACGAAGTGAACTTGTGGCAAAACTTGGCGAGAAGACGGTCGGTGACGGTGGGCTAACAATCAAAACAACTCTCGATCTTCGTATTCAAAATGACCTTCAGAAAAACATGAAGAATGTCTTTAGCTCTCCAGACCCCCAGACCTACGGATTCAGCAACGGCGCCGCTGTCGTCGAAGACGTTCGGACTGGCCAGATCGTCGCCCTCCAGGGTAGTCGTGATTACGAATATCCAGGCTTTGGACAGGACAATGCCGCAACGGCGTTTATTCAGCCAGGTTCTTCTATCAAGCCTCTCGTATACGCTCAGCTCTTCACCGACCACGGACCAGATGCACAGAACTTTGGAAGTGGCTCGATCCTTGCAGATACACGCACCACATTCCCTTCTGCAGATGGCGTAAGCTACACTCCTCAGGATGCAGATGGAGGCTTTAGGGGAAATATTAATATCCGTCAGTCACTCGACCTTTCACGAAACATCCCGGCAATTAAGGCGATGGCGATCTCCGGCATTCAGCCAACCTGGAACACAATCCGCGCACTCGGCGATACTTACTACTGTACTCAAGGAAGCGATAAGCAAGCAGGGCTCTCATCAGCAATCGGTGGATGTGGTACTCGTATGGTTGACCATGTTAATGCACTTGCTTCTCTGGGCCGCCTCGGTACTTACCGACCACAGACCAGTGTCCTAGAGGTAAAAAATAGCTCGGGCCAGGTGCTAGAAAAATACCATGATGAATCAAAGAAAGTCATTGACCCACAAGCCGCATACATTGTAAACGATATCCTTGGTGACCACGCTGCACGTTTGCCGCTCTATGGATCATCGATCACGCCAACACTGGATGCAGATAATATTCATGTTGCGGTAAAGACCGGTACCTCAAATACTCAGTACGGCAATGTTATTGCGCCGAAAGATGTTTGGACTATGGTTTATTCACCATCGCTTTCAGTCGGCGTATGGTTCGGCAACCCAACACCAAAACCACTTGCGCCATTTGCCCTTGGTGCCTACTCAGCGAAGGTCGCCGATCCAGTGATGGCCTACGCGTCGAAGCTTTATTACAAGGAAGGATTTGCAAAGTCTGGCGAATGGTTCAAGAGGCCAGCAGGCATCCAAACGATCAACGGGCAAATCTATCCATCGTACTACAATAAGAATCAGGCTATGTCGAGTCAGACAATGACATTCGATAAAGTCTCAAAACGTCTTGCGACGAAATGTACACCAGAAAGCGCTCAGATAAAGGTGCCTGTCACAAAGACAACCGACCCTTACACCAAGAAGGTTGTATATGCAGCCTCAGATGGCTACGATGCAACCAAGAAGGACAATGTTCACTCATGTGATGATGTCGAGCCTTCTATCAGCGGCATCCTCACTACAGATTCCGACATTACTGTCAATGTCACCAAGGGTACTTTCGCACTCGACAAGGTGTCTATCGTAGTGGATGGACAAACGATTACCAAGAGTGTGAGCGGTAACTCAGTACGTTTCCTTTACAAGTTCACAAAAGACACTACCGTTCGAGCAACTGTTACGGACAAGGGAGACTACTCAAGCACCGCGAGCGCACAATACACCGGTAGCGGCAACGGCAATCACTAATTCGACTGCTTATCGACGAGATCAAGCAACCTGTCTTCAGGTTGCTTTTCTCGTTTTGCCCGACCGACAGGTTTCTTTGCCTTAGTACCCTTTGGTCGACTTTGCGGAGTATCTTTCTTGATTTTCTTCGCGAAAAGCATACGCCCAGCTGCCGTCTGCAAGCTGCGCACAAACTCGACTTCGACTTGCTTGTTGATATCGCTACTTGCCTGCTCAACCACAACCATCGTACCGTCAGACAAGAATCCAACACCTTGATGAGGGTTATCGCCTTTTTGTATAATCTTCAAACTTACTCGTTCACCTGGTAAGTGATTCATGCGAAGTTGCTGGGCCAGCTCGTTAATATTAAGCACCTGTATGCCCTCTGCAGTGGCTACCTTATTGAGATTGAAATCGATCGTCATGATCGAGCCGCCATACTTTTTTGCGAGCATAAGTAACTGATTATCAACTCCTTCTGCAGCTTTTCCATCATCAAACACTTGGGCGTCTTTGGAAGATTCCTGTAGCCAAGCTGCTATATCAAGACCGTGCCTGGCGCGAGAACGCTTTTCGCTATCCGAGCCATCTGCAAGCAGTTGAAGTTCTGCCAGTACGCTCCGTGGTATAACGAGTGTCTCTGGTACAAACCCGGTTGTCATGGCTGCTGAAATACGTCCATCCATTAAGACTGACGTATCGATGAATACCGGATTGCGAAATTTCCGCTTTGTACGATCCTTCTTTGTAAGAGTGAGTAGCGCCACTATCACTTCAATTTGCAACGCTCCCACTAAAATAAGTGTTATTATTTCCATAGTTTTCCTTATGATTATTATTTTCTAGTTGAGATAGTCGATTAACGCCTGGCGCAAATCACGAATATCTTTGACGAACGCAGTCTTTGATGGGCTCTTTGGACCAATAGCATATTTGAATCCAAGCTTTTTAGCCTCGGTTACGCGGCGCATCGTATGCTGAGCACTGCGAATCTCACCGCCAAGCCCTACCTCTCCGAATACGACCACATCACTGGCTAGCTTGCGTTCGGCACTCGCGCTTGCGATTGCCATAGCTACTGCCAAATCCGCCGCAGGATCATCGAGCTTCAGGCCTCCAACGACATTAATAAAGATATCTTTATCTGATAATTTCAATTTTGTTCGTCGTTCAAGTACCGCTACAAGCAAGTTTAATCTATTAAGATCAAAGCCACTGGCCGTACGCTTAGGATAGCCGAAATTAGTAGGATTCACAAGCGCCTGTATCTCCACAAGGAGCGGCCGCGTTCCTTCCATGGTTGCAAGCACTACTGATCCATCCGTATCAAGCCGTTCGGCAAGCAGACTTGCAGACGGATTCTCTACGACCCGGAGGCCTTCCTCATTCATTTCAAAAATAGCTACTTCAGAAGTTGACCCATAACGATTCTTCGCTGCACGTACAATCTTAAACCCGCCGTATCTATCACCCTCAAATTGCAAGACAACATCCACCAAATGCTCTAAGACCTTCGGTCCGGCAATCGAACCCTCTTTTGTGACATGCCCGACTAGTATCACTGCTGCATTTGCTTCTTTTGCTGCACGAATAATGAGATTTGATGAATTGGTGATCTGACTCACCGTCCCAGGCGCACTAGAAATCTCCGCCATAGAAAGCGTCTGGATCGAGTCAACAATCACAAGTTTGTGCTCACCCGTACGAATCGTTGCAGCAATATCGTCCGCACTCGTGCTCGCTACAAAGCTCAATTTATCGTGCGTATCAGCCCCAAGTCGTATTGCCCGAAGCTTCACTTGTGAAGCACTCTCTTCGCCGCTTGCATACAGCACAGGTACAGTCGACGCTATTGAGGAGGCAACCTGGAGTAGTAAGGTGCTCTTGCCGATTCCTGGCTGCCCCGCAAGAAGTATTACTCCACCAGGCAAGACACCACCGCCAAGTACCTCATCAAGATCAGGAACGCCGGTTGAAAAACGCTTCACCGTCTCGCTACTTGCGATAGAGTTCATACTTTGTGGCGTCAGAGCATGTCCGCTCGATGCACTTCTTGCTAGTGCCGACTTTCCTGTCTCGGCAACCTGCTCGACCAAAGTATTCCATTCGCCACAATTCTCACAGCGCCCCGTCCACTTAGGATAACTGGTGCCGCAATTTTGACATACAAACTTTGATCTTGCTTTTGGCATAGTATCTATTATATACCGCGCACTGCCCTTAGTTGAAACTTGGGGAAGGTGCGAGACTACTATTGATACTCTGATTAAGGTCGTTATATTCCTGAGCGAGCTGATTATAGGTTGTACGCTCCGTATTGATCTGATTGATTGTTGCAATAATCGACTTACGCATCGCGCTGAGACTTGCCTGTCGATCGATAATATCTCTACGGGCCGTATCGAACTCCGCCTGAGTCGCAAATCCTCCACTTCTCAACGCTTTTTGGTTGAATGCATCAGCATCTTTTTTCAGCTGGCTTGCTTCGGCATTATAACTCTTGATTTCACGATTTACCGCGCTTGTCTCGCTATTGATTCTAGTCTGCAACGTCTTCAACCGGTCATTCACAGACGAAAATATCGAGTTGTAGTCATCAAAATACGCAAGCACGTTCGTACGATCCTTAAAGTACTGTGCATAGTGCGACTCCAGCGCAGGTCCTACATCCCTGAATTCCGTCCCGAGTATCGAATGGAGTTCGTTCAATTCCTGGCCAGGCTCAGACTCCTTATAATACTGCATTCGTTCTTCGAGCTCTGGAGTTTTGACTCTTTTATAAGTGGCCTCAATTTCTTTATCGAGACTGACTCGCTCTGTATTACTGAGACGATCATACGCGGCGTGCAGCAATTCATGAGCGGCCGTCGTCTCTTCAATTCCCTCGAGCTTGGCATTTGTTACATCGTAGACAAATATCTGCTGATCGACATAACATCCCAATATCGGGTTGTTGGTTTCTTTCTGCTGTTGACAGCTTCGGTTAAAGGTCGTCGCACTCTCGACTTCAGGTTGACTTGCATCAAACAACGCCTTTCCCTTCGCGGTAAGCCCTAACTTGTCGCGAACTGTAACAATCTGGCCACTTGGGTGATATTGCCATGCATGTACCGTATCTACAATATTTTGGCGATAATACACCGCACTCAATGCAACAAGCGCCGCAATGACTACTACAATAAGCGAACCGAGACCGCTACGCCATCTCGTGCTGCTCATTCACCACTACCTTACCATCAATGACATCTGCATCAATGACTGTGCCTTTTTCAAATCGTCCATCAAGAATACCTTCAGCAATCGGGTGTTCAAGTTCGTCCTGCATCGCACGGCGAAGCGGTCGTGCGCCAAATTTTTCATCATAGCCACGCTCAATGATATGGCGTTTTACTTTCGCACTGACAACAATATGCAGACCTTTCTTTGCTAAGCGGTCATCAAGCTCCGCAAGAAGATTATCGAAAATTCGACGCACTTCTCGACGCGTAAGAGCACGGAATGTAATCAATGAGTCAAAGCGATTGATAAGCTCCGGGCGCATGATTTTTTCGAGTGCCTTTCTCGTTTTACGCTCATTCTCCCTGTGCACATCCTCGAGCTGCTCACGGTCTTTCGCATTCGCCACATGGAATCCAAGGCTCGATTCTTTCATCATAGAATCCGCGCCAACGTTACTCGTCAAAATAACGATCGTATTTGAGAAATCTACGGCACGGCCCTTGGCGTCAGTCATCGTGCCATCTTCGAGTAATTGCAGAAGAAGTTGAAATACATCTGGATGCGCCTTCTCGATCTCATCAAAGAGAACAACGCTATATGGCTGGCGTCGGATTTTATCGGTCAGCTGCCCGCCATCTTCATAGCCAACATATCCAGCTGGCGCTCCGACCAGTCGAGCTGTATTGTGCTTTTCACCAAATTCGCTCATATCAATTTTTATGAGGGCATCTTCACTACCAAACACTTCCCGTGCCAGGACTTTTGCGAGCTCCGTCTTGCCGACACCAGTCGGACCCATAAACACAAATGATCCAATCGGGCGTTTTTGACTCGCTACGCCACTTCGTGAACGACGAATCGCGCGCGCGACTTTCTCGACTGCTTCTTCTTGTCCGATAATGTACTTACCGAGATGCTTTTCAAGATTACGGAGAGTTGCAGCTTCAGATTTTTGCACTCGCTTGACCGGAATGCCCGTCATGACAGAGATGGCGTGGGCGACATCGTCACTTGAGAGTCGAATTGGCGATTTCTTTGCTTGCTTTTCTAGTAGCTCATCAAGAGTTTTCTGGAGCTGCATTGCGCGAGTCTTATAGAGCGCTGCACGCTCGTAGTCTTCGAGCCCTACCGCTTCTTCCATCTTTTCGTTCAAGCCGGTAAGTTGCTTTTTTAGATCACGTGCTTTAGATGGTGAATTGCTTTTCTTTGAGCGCAGACGCGCTGCAGCCTCATCGATAACATCAATCGCTTTATCTGGCATAAAGCGTTCAGAGACGTAGATATCGTCCATATACACGGCATCTTCCAGGACCTCATCACCCAGCTCTACACTATGGTGTTTTTCATAATAACTTCTTAGACCTTTCAAAATTGAGATTGTATCCTTGAGATTAGGTTCCTTCACTACAATAGTCTGGAAACGACGCTCTAGAGCGCTGTCTGTTTCGATATGCTTACGATATTCATCGAGCGTTGTTGCGCCGATTAAGTGCATTTCACCCCGAGCAAGCGCTGGCTTTAGCATATTTGCCGCATCCAGTGCACCCTCAGCTGCACCTGCTCCAACAAGCAAGTGAAGCTCATCAATAAAGACAATTATGTTTTTACTTGCTTTTAGTTCGTTTACAACTTTCTTGAGTCGCTCCTCGAACTCTCCCCGATATTTTGTACCGGCAATCATACTGGCGAGATCGAGCTGGATCACCCGTTTATCAAGCAGTTGGTCAGGCACTTCTTCAGCCGCAATACGCCTCGCCAAACCTTCGACAATTGCCGTCTTACCGACACCAGGTTCACCAATCAATACTGGATTGTTTTTCGTACGACGCATCAAGATCGTAATCATACGCTCTTGCTCCTTATCCCGACCAATCACCGGATCAAGCTCACCTGCACGGGCCTTCGCCGTAAGATCTGTACCGAAGGTACCAAGCGCGCCACCTCGCCTCGTTCGCTGAGGTGCCTGCTGTTCAGTTGCCTGATCATACTGTGCGCTTTGGCGATCGAGGAATTCCTCCAGTTCCGCTCGTAATGTTTCCAGATCCACCCCCATGTCACGTAAGAGCACACAAGCCCGTGAATTCTTCTGTCCCAAGATACTGTAAATAATATGCTCAGTACCTAAGAATTCTTGATTATACTCCTGAGCCATATCCCATGCCATCTTGAGCGTCAGCTTTGCCGTTTCGCTCAGCGGCATAATACCAGTGTTAATCGCAATTGCTCGAGGTGCAAGATTGAGCGCCACCTCGGCTTTATCGAGAGTCACATTTGCATCAGCGAGCAGTTTTGCACCAATGCTTGAGCCCTGAGAAAGTACACCCAGCAAGAGATGCTCCGTGCCAATATATGGACTACCGTATCCACGCGCAATGGCATTTGCATGCTGCAAACTTGTCCGTGCATTGTCGGTCAAGCGTGATACAAATTCTGCGAAATCATCAGCCATAATTCTATTATCGTCCTCCTTTAGGCCGAACACAAGCATGTTTATCGGCCACTATTTCTAGTATACATAAAAATTAGCACTCGCGCAATGAGAGTGCTAATTTTATTAATTGTCCTTCAATTCATCTACGCTGCGCTGATTCCTTTTCTTACTGCTGCAAAGAAATCGTTCGCCGCCTTATCGGTACAGACCCTCGTAAATCCAAGACTCCAGTAATCGGCGCCTACTTTTGTATTATACTGCGCAATTTCTTCATCAGTATCTCCTAAGTCCCTTAGGCGTTGCTCCGAGTTCTTGATAAGTGCAGCGAAGAAGCCTGTAGACGAGTCCTGACAACTTCCCGAACCAATCTTTCCACCCACAAACAGTAGCAAATCATTATCACCGCTCGACTTGTCAATCTTATATGTAAGCGCCGGATACGTCGCTGGTATCGTTATTTTAATTTTATATTCTGGTATTTGAAGAACTCTCTCGCCTACTGTGCCGGTACTTCCACTAGGCTGTTTTTGAGTATTGCTTGATGTCTTTGGCTTCACTACCACAAGCTCTGTATCTTTCTTTACTGGTTCTTCGTGTACAAAATTCTGCCAAAAAATCCAACTAAGCGCAAAGATGAGTGCAATTACCAAGCATACTACGACAACGACATGCGCAGAGCCTTGTTGGGAGTTTTGTTTCATGAGTGATGCCCTTTCGTATGAATATAAAAATATCTGCGCTTAGTGTAGCGCAGATATTCCTCGGAAGACAAGAGAGAATTCAGTGATTATTCAGCTGATTCGTCAAGCGCGTTCATCAGACTATCCTCGATATTCTTCTTTGGCGTCGCTTTTGGCTCAGGTTTTTTAGCTTCGGCAGTCTCAATATCAAGCTCGTAGCCTGTAAGGCGTGAAGCAAGACGGACATTCTGACCACCGCGACCGATCGCAATTGATTGCTGGTCTTCTGCTACATATACAGCTGCCTTCTTGTCTGCCTCGTTTAGTTCGACGCGAACGATTTCTGCTGGGCTAAGGGCTTCGGTAATGAACTCTACTGGATCTTCTTTATACGTGATAATGTCGATCTTTTCCTGATCACCAATTTCGTTCATGACAGCCTGTACGCGCGTACCGTGACCACCGACAAACGTACCGACAGGATCAACTCCAGGAACCGTCGATGCGACAGCAAGCTTTGTGCGACGGCCAGCTTCACGAGCAATCGCTTTGATCTCAACCGCACCGCTCTCCATCTCTGGAACTTCTTGTGCAAAGAGGTCTTTGATAAACGCTTCGTTTCCACGACTCAAGATCAGCTGCGGGCCACGGTTGTCTCGTTCAATATCCTTGATGAATACTTTAATACGGCTACCGATCGAGTAAAATTCACCCTGAATCTGCTCGCTCTGCGGCAAAATACCGACAGCCTTACCGAGCTCGATACGAACAACACGCGGCTCAACACGCTGCACAGTACCGGTCACAATTGTACCGATCTTGTCTTCGTATTCAGCAAGTACGACTTCACGCTCTGCTTCACGCAAGCGCTGCAATACGACCTGCTTCGCAGTCTGCGCAGCCACGCGGCCAAATGAGGTAACCTCATGTTCATCTTCGATAATATCGCCAAGCTCCGCATCAGCCTTTTCTTTACGTGCATCCTCAAGGCTAATTTCGTGTGCGTCAGAGCCAACTTCTTCGACAACTTCACGCCCTACAAATACCTTAGCAGTACCATTATTTGTATTGAGCTCTGCGCGAACTTCCTGATCTCGCTCACCGTTATCACGGCGCCATGCTGCTGCGATGGCCTGCTCGATAACACTCATTACGGTTTCTTCTGGGAGATTCTTCTCCTCAGCAATCGTACGCACAGCGAGAGTCAGCTGCTTAATGTTTAAATCATCCATATCATTTCCTTCCTTTCTATGAAAAAGTCCGACCTAGGCGGCCGGAATGTACTAACTAAATTATAGTACAGGCCTAGCAGGATTGCAACACTCGTTCGATCGCTATCTTCTCCGCGACTGTCACCCAAAGGTGATACTTTACCTTTACCTCAATCTGCCGTGAAACATACTGACAACGAAATGATTTATTAGGCGGCAGCCATGTTGCGGCATCGCCATCACTTTTCTGCTGATTCGCAGCGCCATCTACTGCAAGTAGTTCGAGTGGATCATTTGCAAGCGCCTCACGCTCTGATGAGCTCAGCGCCTGCGCCCCAGTCTGCCACGCATCTGATAGTGCCACTACATGATCAATCTGCACAGCCTGACTCGTCTGCGGTCCACGTATAAACTGAATCATCTTGCCCGTATACGGATCATTTAGGATGCCGCTCATCACTTTACAATCTTTAATGACGGCATTTTTCAAATCACGAGCCAATATAATTTCACGCGTACTGCAGCCGAGCCGCGTCGACCAACCTTCGCCAAACTGACTACGAGTATACCCAGTTTTTGGCGCACGGCCTTTCACAGCAAGAGTGTCAAGCCTCTTTGTTATGTCGAGCGTTTTTACAGAAACTGTGGGGGTTCCCGTCTCCTGCCAAGGCCATACAATTGGCTGAGACGATAAAGCACCCGCGGCTGCGATGAGCAATACAAAGAGAGTTGTCATGATACGAATCCGATAACGTCGAGACATATATTTAGTATACTAAGAAGATATGAATACAGTAGCACGCCTCATCACAGAATTTATCCCAAGCAACTATAACCTTTCCCTCCAAATCGATCGCAAAAAGCGCACGTTTACAGGACTCGTCACTATCATCGGTGAATCATTAAAAGACGGCTCATTCCGTGTTCACGCTAAAGATTTAGACATCAAGAGCGTCAGTGTTGATGGGCGCGAGGCGTCATTTACGCTCGGCACAAACGATGAGGTAACTATTCATCGTGACGACATGCTAGCCGGAGAACGGATTGCTATCATCACCTTCAGCGGCACAATTACCGACGGCATGCATGGTATGTACCCTTGCTACTTTGAGCATGATGAGAAAGCAGAGGAGCTTATCGCGACACAGTTTGAGAGTCACCATGCACGCGAAGTTTTTCCTTGTATCGATGAGCCTGAAGCGAAAGCTACCTTTGACGTAACGCTCACGACCGAGAAGCATATCACCGTCCTGGGCAACACTCCTATCGAATTCCAACGCGAAGAAGACGGCAAGCTGGTGACTCGTTTCCAGACAACACCCCGTATGAGTTCTTATCTCGTGGCATGGGTGTATGGCAAGATGCACGCTCGACACGGCAAAACAAAACGCGGTGTTGATGTATCTATCTGGGCGACGCCGGCTCAGCCGCTGAGTTCACTCGATTTTGCCCTCGATATTGCAACAAAAACCATCGATTTTTATGAGGAATATTTCGGCATCGAATACCCACTTGCAAAATGTGATCATGTAGCCCTACCTGACTTTTCATCTGGTGCCATGGAAAACTGGGGCCTCATTACTTACCGCGAAGTTGCCCTCTTGGTTGATCCAAAATCAAGTGGCGTATCAAGCAAACACTTCGTAGCTTCAGTCATCGCTCACGAGCTAGCCCACCAATGGTTTGGCAATCTCGTCACGATGAAATGGTGGGACAACCTCTGGCTAAATGAAAGCTTTGCGGATTTTGTCGAACATATTGCCGTCGATGCACTCCATCCAGAGTGGGATACATGGCTTGATTTTATCTTGTCGCGCGGCATCGGCGCATTGCGCCGCGATGCGATCGATGGCGTGCAATCTGTTCAGGTCGAGGTACATCATCCCGATGAAATCAACAGTTTATTTGATGGCGCTATCGTCTACGGCAAGGGCGCTCGGCTCATGAAAATGCTCCGCGCATTTGTTGGTGAAGACGCCTTCCGACGAGGACTCCATGATTATTTTGAACAATTCGCATACAAAAATACCAGTGGCGAAGACCTCTGGAATTGCCTCTCAAAAGCAAGCGGTAAAGATGTCGCGAACTTTATGAACGCCTGGATTACTCGCCCAGGTTATCCCATTCTTGAAGTTTCACCGGAAGGCTTGTGCCAAGAGCAATTCTTTATCGGCGAGCATCAAAAAAGCGATAGGATATGGCCGATTCTTCTCGTTGCCGAGCCTCAAAATAGCTTGCCAGAGATTTTTGATAGCAAATCACTCAAAGTTCCTATCTACAGCAACCAGCGTTTCAATCGTGAAGATACTGGCCACTTCGTGACACGTTATACTCCTGATCATCTACACAATCTCCTCGAGCATGTCGAAGACTATTCTACAATCGATCGTCTTACTCTTCTGAACGATCAGTCTTTGATTGTACGTGGTCGCTATGAATCATCAACGGTATTGATCGACCTCCTTAAGCATTACGAGAACGAAACCAATGACGCCGTGTGGAGTATCATGAGCCTCACACTCGGAGAGCTGAAAAAGTTCGTGGAAAACGATGAAAAAGCAGAAAAGAAGCTCAAGAAATTATCTGTTGAAGTAGCTGGACGTGAATTCCGTCGCCTTGATTTCAATGAGCAGGATGGCGAGCCAATCACCGATACAAAGCTACGCGCTATCGTTCTCTCAATGATGCTCTATGGTGAAGATAAAGAAACGATTCGCGAAGCGCTTGGTCAATTCCATATCACGAAGCTTCTCGACATACCGGCCGAACTTCGCCCGCTTATCATCGGTGCGGCTGTGCGGTTCTCTGGCGACAGTGATATTGTCGAGAAACTCATGCGCATATACGTCAAAACAACCTCTGCTGAGCTAAAGGAAGACATTATGTCAGCCGCAACCTCGACGCATAGTGCCGACATCGCACGGCAACTCCTTAGCGACTGTCTCGATCCAAAAGTGATCCGTCCGCAAGACGTTGCGCCATGGTTTATCTATCTTTTACGCAATCGCCATACACGTGACATCGCCTGGCAATGGCTTCGCGATAACTGGCAGTGGATCAAAGATACATTTGGCGGCGACAAGAGCTACGATGAATTCCCACGCTACGCTGCAATGGGTCTTATGACTAGAGAGCAGCTTGATGAATACAAGAAATTCTTCACACCAATGCTCGGCGAACCAGCCTTGAAGCGCGCAATCACTATGGGTATCTCTGAGATTGAAGCCCGACTCAAACTGATAGAGGAAGATGGACCAGCTGTTCGCAGAGCGTTGATTGACCTATAGAGTATCTGATTTCTTACTCGTCAGATGCCAACCGAGACAGCGGGGGCAGTGGTATACACTAAGCTCTACATTCGGTCTTTCGAGCTGCAATCTCTCTACTGCCTCTTCTGCAGCGCGCTGGCTCGCAAATCGTCGTTTTCCCTGGCACGAGGATTCATAGAAAAACGGAACATGCTTTTGATATGTATGTCGGCGAGGCATAGTCTTTCTATTCTACCTCAATGCGATTATTCTTCTATACTCGCACGTACAACAGTATACAAGCAAGGCGGAAGATATTGACTTATTTTAATAAAGTTGCTATAATATAGCACGCGTACACACCTGTGTACCCCTTAACAATGAGAGAGTAGGAGCCAGAGATGCACTATGTCCACTACATGCCCGTCGGCTTCATTGACTTCGGCAAAGGAACGATCTGGGGCCAAGATGGCAACACACCGGACGATATTCATCGCAACGGCTTCCTTGGCACGCGCCATTCGGAGTCCGAGCCAACGCTCAGCCAGATCATTCGGGCTAGCGACCGGTATCTCGCAGGGCTTGCCGAGCATCAGTCCGCCTCGTTTATAAATCGAGGTGTCACCTCGACCTCGGGCTACTGGGCAGCACTGTTCCTTAGTGAACTCTGGTGTTTCACTTCCCAAGAGCCCGAGCTCGACAGAAAAGAGCTCTATGCATGGTGTGAAACGCAGGATGCTTGGCAGCGCAGGTTTTTGTCTGCGCCGAATTTCAAGCAGTTCCCCGGTGTAAGCAAGTGCTACAGGCTGATGTCCGGTCTGGTCATCGAGCTTGACATCTGAGCTGCAAGTGGCGATGGCGACAGGATATCCTGGTGTTCGCTTAAGCGAACTTTACGCCCGCCACTGCTCAGTCTTACGCTCCTGCCTCTCATTCTAATTCAATGGCTTTAATCAAACGCCCGCGACCACCTGTGTGGTCACTTTTATTCTCAAATTTAAATCGTAATCCAAACTTAAATCACTACTCAAGCACTAAGTATGTCTCGACCTCTGGTGGATCACCTCTAGTGGTTAGAACAGCCATCCGAATATTACTTGCATACAAACGGTTAGCATGAGTATAAAGCTTAGCGGCAAACTCCATCTTATGAAGTTTTTTAGGAGTAATAGCAGCAACTCCTCCGCCTTGAGACTGCACTCTACGATGCTTCACTTCTACAAAATAGATCGTACCGTCTTTTTGGCTGACGATATCAATCTCGCAGTATTTTGTCCTCCAATTGCGTTCAAGAATTTCATGACCTAACTGTATCAATTCTCTTGCTGCCACCGCTTCGCTCGCATTCCCAATCTGGCGTGTGGTAGATGAGCTTCCATCTATAGATTTCGAAGCTTGCGGCAATGGCAAGACCTTATCCCGATATTTTTGCAAAGGAGCAAAGCTAAGCCGATGTAATGGCGTCACGCCATATTTTTCGATAGCGGCACGATGCGCCGCAGTCCCATAGCCCGCATGCGAGTTGAATCCATAGTTTGGGTATAGTATATCCTGCTCTTCCATGAATCGATCACGCGCAACCTTCGCCACAATAGAAGCTGCTGATACGCTTGGCACTAAAAGATCAGCCTTTTTCATAAGAGTCACATAGCTGCCCTTGCCCGTTTCTTTAAGAAAATTCACAGTGCCATCGATAATGATTTCATGATACGACACCTTGATTTGCTGGAGTGCTCGCTTGCAGCACTCCGTCAGTGCCATCGAAAGCCCTAGCTCATCTATCTCTTCTGCACTTACCCAACCAAGTCCTACTGCCTGCGCGCTCTCCAGAATCTCATCATTCAGTTCTTCACGGCGTTTTTTCGAGAGCTTTTTACTGTCGGTAAGTCCATCAATCTCGCAGCCAAGCACCACAGCACCCATCACTAATGGTCCTGCCCACGGTCCACGTCCAACTTCATCGATACCAACAATCATATTGTCATGATAGCAAAAACTCTCATCGAGATGATGAGAGTTAGTGATTTTCCTAAAGAATCGTTGTGACTATTCTTCGTTTGCTTTATGCGCAGCTTCTACGGCAGCAGCTTTTGCTTCAAGCTCCGCGTCAGCTTCCGCTTTCTTTGCAGCTTCTGCTTCAGCAGCCTTTGCAGTTTCTTCCTTGAGTTTCTCTTCTTCAGCTTCTGCAGCAGCATCGTGGATATCATTTACTGCTTCGCGGTCAAACTGAACAGCCGTAAGACGAGCTGACTTACCGCTACGGCTACGTAGGTAGCTAAGGAAGTTGCGGCGAACTTTCGCACGACGTACGATTTCAACTTTCATCACATTTGCGCTGTGGAGCAAGAAACTCTTCTCGACGCCAACACCACTTGCGATTTTACGTACTGTAATACGGCTCGTGTGTTGCTTTTTGTTGTCGGTACGAATAACAACGCCTTCAAAGATCTGAACACGCTCTTTTCCACCTTCTTTAATCTTCTGATGTACGCGAACAGTATCACCGCTACGTACGTCGACGATTGCAGCTTTTTTCTGCTCGTCGTTTACTTTCTGAATTAGTGCAAAACTCATTTTCTCACCTCTTAAGTTTTATATTGACAATCAATAGTAGATTATAGCACGAATTTCAGATAAATAAAAGAGGTATGTTCATATCGTAATGCGGCTATACTAGATATATGAACTATGATGAACTTGCACTGCAGCTACATGAACAATACCGAGGAAAAATCACTACTACTTTGCGCGACATATCAGAGCTTGATCGCATTAAACTAAGCGCTTATTACACACCTGGTGTCGCAGCAGTTTCTAAAGCAATCGCTGCTGACCCGTCACTCTTGCCAACCTATACTTGGACGAATAATCTCGTCGCTGTCATCTCTGATGGCTCAGCAGTCCTTGGTCTTGGCAATATTGGACCGAAAGGCTCTATGCCAGTCATGGAAGGCAAGGCGCTTCTTTTCAAGAATTTTGCCAATATCGATAGTGTGCCTATCACACTTGATGTGCACACCCCAGACGAAATCGTCGCTACCATTAAAGCCATAGCTCCGAGCTTTGGTGCGATCAATCTAGAAGATATCGCCGCTCCTGGGTGCTTTGAAATTGAAGAGCGCCTAAAAGCCGAACTCGATATTCCCGTTTTTCATGACGACCAACATGGAACGGCCGTAGTCGTGCTCGCCGGACTTATCAATGCCATGAAGGTCACTGGCAAGAACTTGAAAGATTGCAAGATTGTAACGATTGGCGCCGGTGCGGCAGGTACGGCAATCATGAAGCTCCTTCATCTTTATGGAGTTGGCTCGATAGTCGCTGTCGATTCAAAAGGCATTATTGGTGATTCACGTGACGATTTGAATGATGAGAAGAAAGCTTTACTGCCCTATCTGGATGTATCCGCTTCTGGATCACTCGACGATGCTATTACGAATGCAGACGTATTTATTGGTGTCTCAAAGCCGGGTCTTTTGACTCAAGATATGGTGCGAAAGATGGCAAAAGATCCGATTATCTTCGCCCTTTCAAACCCTACTCCAGAAATTATGCCAGATGAAGCAAAAGCCGCTGGCGCAGCCGTCATCGCTACTGGCCGCAGCGATTTTCCGAATCAAGTAAACAACGCGACTGCCTTCCCTGGCATTTTTCGCGGCGCACTCGATAATGGTGTGAAAAAGATCACTGATCAGCACAAAATTGCCGCTGCAGAAGCAATTGCCTCACTCGTCGAGCACCCATCAGCAGATGAAATTATTCCAAGTGTGTTCGATGAACGCCTCGTGCCAGAGATCGCCAAAGTTATTATCTAGGAATGAGAAGACCGCCCTGAGAGGCAGCCGAGACATCGTCTCAAGGCGGCCTTCTCATGGGCGGTGATTAGCTAGGAGGACCAAATAGCCGTACTAAACAGGTCCAACAACGCCTGTGATGGATTCAGCTGAGCAGTCGCCGGCGATCTGTAATAAACACAGATTTTCTCATCAGAGAAACACCAAACAAGATTACCACCTCCTGATTCGCCGTAACCATCGTAACGAGCCGAGTAGTCTGGTGCATGTCCGCCCACTGTTATAGTGGGAGCGCTTCCTACGACCGTATTATAGGCCGTATCAATAGCACACTCCTCTGTGGTATCCGTGCACCAATCTCCATAGTAAAGCACCTGACTGAACGCTCCCGGATTCGTGGCATCGTTTGCTTCGATATCATAATCCGGACCACCGACACCGTAACCTGCATCAGACCACTTTGTCTCATCGTACTGCAGACTTAGTGAATGGACAGTGAATGTCGGACCAGTAGATGGTGATAGGTACGCTTTAATCGCAGCAACTGTGTCCTCTCGAACACCATTCGCTGCACTCTGAATCATTCGCCCATGCTCACAATTCGCCGTCTCCGAATCGTACTTATAACAGGTGATCGTTGTCGAGCCGCCCCCGCCATATGACAGCCCATATGTTGTTTGATCCTTGGCCGAATAAACCGGAACAAGCGTATCATCATGCGGGTCATCGTACGTATCATTCATCGGATCATCCGGATCAGCATGAACACGTATCACATTTCCAGCAATCGTATGGACGATCACGCTCGAAGGAATCGATTTTAGGTTTGCATAGTAGATCATGTCATTCATCGCGATATGAGCTGGATTCAGATCAGCGATAACGCCATTATCGGGAACGGCAATATCAATGACTTGACCTACTTCGTCCGATATCTTCGCCGCGTACGAGGCTGAAGCTGTCTGGTCGAGCGCGTATCGCGTGATTAGACCGCCCTCAGAATACGCAACAATAGTCACCTTACCATTACCGCCATTATTAGTGGAGATCTGCGAAACACAATCGATCGTCTTCGCCAGCTTACCACCGCCAACATTGAATGTCGCAAATGAAGTGTAACTGAAAGCCTGTGCAACACTTACGCCATCAATGTCGTCAATGAGGTTATAGAACTTTGGACTCTGGCCATTTACAGACCAATCTGTTGAACTGCCACTAAAACCATGCACTAGAATGACAGGTATATCAGTACCAAAATTCTGGTTTGTGATTAGGTCGACATCAGAGTCGCAGTAACTCGGATTACCCGAGTCGGCATATGCCACTTGAGGGCCAACAAAGCATGTTAATGCCGCCATACAGCATGCAGCAATGGCATAAAGCCATCTCATTCTTAGACGGGACACCTTATGTCCTCTCTCTAGTAGGTACGATGGTCAATTGACCATAACGATAATATTACTGGATTCACAGCCCCCTGTAAATAATTTGTCACGAAAGTATAAGTATTATACACTATATCTATGCCTAATCCCCAGCCGACACAGACCAGCAAGAACATACTTCTTGCTTCACGAAAACTATGGATAATTTTAGGGATAATCGTTCTTATCGTCATCGGCTTTGCCGCCAAACAGCTATACGATACATACCACGATCGACCACTTGCAACTGGCATGCAGTATGTGGGGCGCGATTTTAGTTCAGGCTGTCTTATTGGTTTACTTAAATTTGGCTGTGATTATGCATATTCTGAGAGCTTTTACTATGCAACAGATACACCTCCGATGAATATTATCAGGTTATTCCCTGGTTGGAAAATAGAAAAGGTCAAGGATGACAAACAAGTACTCAGAAATGGTCTAATAAGCGACTCAGTAGGCTATTGGATAACGAACAAAACGTCAAACAGAAAAAGTTTCTACGAATATATCCATAATAAAGCTGACGTTATATCTGCGTCTCACCTCCTAAAAACAGACAAGAAGTATATCATAGTTGTCCCAAAAGAAGATTACGATCAACTCCGCCTACCGACTAACTAGTAACTTATGTAGCTCTTCCAGCGGGACAACCCATCGGCAGATGAAATTATTCCAAGTGTGTTCGATGAACGTCTCGTGCCAGAGATCGCCAAAGTCATATGTTAGATATTGACATTTTTATAATTTATTCTATACTTAGAAACAGTCTTTTGCAACTCTCAACAACGATCGAGATGCGAAAGCGCACCTCGGAAACGGAGAATCCCATGGATATCTTCAACGCCCTCGCCAATGCAGGAGCCGTACTCCTTGTAGTGGGAGGATATCTGTCAGTATGTGTCATACTATGGATGTGTGGTCCGTTCTTTTTATGGATCGGCGGCGCGGAAAGCAAGTCGTCTCAAAAGGGACTTATCTTGAAGTTTTGCGCAATCATTTTAATGGCGCTTTATGCCATCTCCATAGCAGCTCTGCTGGTACGTACAATTCGCCACGCCTAAGGTGCGACAGGCGGGGAAGCTCAGCTCTCCCCGCCTGTCACTACAATTTCACCCTGATAAGGGTGTTTTTATTTTCCTTAAATTACTCGACCAATTTCATCAAGTGTCGTCTCGCCACGCAGCGCTGCAAGTACGCCGACCTGCTCGAGTGTTAGCATTCCGTTTGCCTTGGCCTCTTTTTCGATAATATCTGTCTGGATATCTTCTACATCGCCTCGAATGAATTTTGAAATACCTTCATTGACCACCATCTGCTCCATAATAACCACACGGCCCTTGTAACCAAACGGTGCATCGTCACTTGGTACAGGACGCCATAGTCTGAAATTATCAAGGTCTGGCTTGCCTTCATATGAATCTGGCAAATCTTCAAGCACCCGACGAACGTACTTCCTTGTCGCGTCGTCTGGCTCGTATTCTTCTTTTGTCTCATCCACAAGCCGACGCACAAGACGCTGCGCAATCACCAAGCGAATCGCAGTAGAGAAGATCGGGTTCACTCCGATAAGATCGATCATGCGGCTAAATGCAGCAGAGGTAGAGTTGGCATGGAAGCTTGAGAGCACCAGGTGTCCTGTGATCGAGGCCTGAATCGCCGTACGTGCCGTATCTTGGTCGCGAATCTCACCAACCATCACGACATCTGGGTCGAGACGCAATACCGCACGGAGACCGTCTGCAAACGAAGAGCCGCCTGTAGTATCGATCGGTATTTGAGAAATACCTGTCATACCGTACTCGATCGGGTCTTCAAGAGTAATCAACTTGCGGTCAGGGGTGTTTAAGGCATTGAGCATGCTATACAGCGTCGTTGACTTACCACTTCCTGTCGGACCAACCATCAGCACCATGCCGCGTGGATGCGAAATAACTTCGTCGATTTCTTTACGTTGGTGATCTGGAATATTCAGCCGATCAAGCTGTAATAGACTTTCATCAAAATTAAACAGACGAATCACGGCATCTTGTCCATACAGCGTCGGTACTGTTTCAATACGCATATTCAAAAGATGCGTCGAGCCATCGCGAGTAATCTCTTTTTGCATATGCCCCGACTGTGGACCGCTCGCCGCGATTGATATATCTGCCCTGCTTCCAAGAGCGCCCATGATCACGCGGTAGCGGTCTTTCTCAAGATCGGCGACAGGATGCAGCGCACCATCGACACGCATACGGACACGAATGACCGTGCGTTGATTTTCAATATGTATATCCGATGCACCAAGCTTGTCGGCTTGGTCGATCAAATAGTCAAATACCTGATCAGTACCGACTGAGTTCAATGTCCTCGAGACCGCTGTGATCGTGTCGCTATCGCCCTCGCCAGCGATCTTGATATCGTCATAAATCACTTGCTTCGGAGGGTCGTAGCGATTCATCATCACCTTGAATGCGCTGCCAGAGATCATTACAAACTCAATATTGTCGCCACGGTCGTTAAACTCACGAGTCATTGACTGCACGAGAGATTGTGGCGTCTGAGTGGTAATACCGAAACGATATCCACCTTCTTCCGATGCACGACGAAGCGGCACAATATGCCCTTGGTACATCTGCGGTATACCCATGAGATCAGGAACAAGCTCTATGTCATTTTCAATCGGACGCAAATCGAGATAGCGTACACCTAAAATAGCCGCTCGCTGCATAGTGGCATTTTCGTCATGATCGCGACGTTGAGCTTGAATTTGCGCTTCGTCCATTACTCATAATTGTAGCTTAAAATGCTAACGTTTTAAACTGCAATTAAAGAATCCTTTCCCTAAAGGTCGCCTGTCAGTCTCTGTTTCGCTATACTATGAAGGTCTATGTCACACATTACCCTGATCCTGCACAATATACGTTCGACACACAATGTTGGTTCTATCTTCCGCAGCGCAGAAGGGTTTGGCGTGCAAAAAATCATCCTGAGCGGCTACACTCCATACCCTTCGCTCCCTGGAGACAAGCGCCTACCTCACATTGCAGAGAAGATTACACACCAGATCCATAAAACCGCACTCGGCGCAGAGAGCATGGTGCCGTTTGAATATCATGAGACTCTCGCACCTTGGCTTGAGCACAACATCCTGCCGCTCTTGGCACTCGAACAAGCGCCAGATTCAATTAACCTCCCCGATTTCACGCCACCATCGGAATTTGCATTACTTCTCGGTGAAGAAGTTCAAGGCATTGAACCTGAATTGCTTGCTCGGTGTGATCAAATACTTGAGATACCTATGCGGGGTCAAAAAGAATCGTTCAATGTGTCTGTCGCTACTGGTATCGCGCTCTACGCCCTCACTACTTAAGCATCACTGCATCTTCACCAAGTAGCTTGACGAATTCTCCCATTAGCGTATCGCTCTGCTCTACTTTGAATGGCAAACGAATTGCAGATTTATTCTCGCCACCAAGTACAAGCACGATATCCGACATACCTGGATGGTTAGCGCTGATCTTTTTAAGAGATGCGAGCGCAGCATGATCATCTGGATCTTTGACATGAACGTAAAGCTTCTTCGGCGTATCATCAAATGGTGTTGGCTTTGGCATATCGGCCGACTTTATCTCGGATTTTTTAGCTGCTTTTTTTATACGTACACCTGAAACCGCTCCCGGCGTGCCCTTTGGTGCATTCATTTTACGGCCAGTCGATTCATACCCAGAAAGTTCCTTGTCCGTCACGATCATGATCTCATCTGCGATTAATTTCACTTCAGACGTAAGATTGCCATCACGATCCCGGGCAGAAATCTTGCCCGTTGCCCGAATCACAATATCCTGAGCGAGGTCTTTGCTATGCTGCTGATAGAGATTAGGGAAAATAATAATCTCCGACTCCCCAGTCTTGTCTTCGATACCTGCAAATGCCATCTTTGTGCCAGATTTTGTAATAATCGTACGCAGTGTCGTAATCAAACCGCCAATGGTCACCTTTTTTCCATCCGCATCTGGTGTGAGACTCGATAGACTTACCGTTTGCTCTTCAAAGTATGTATCATAGCTATCGAGCGGATGCGCCGAAATATAAAGTCCAAGCAACTCACGTTCCCATGTCAGGTGCTCTTTCTCCGTATATTTTGTTGGCGCTGGCGTCAGAGTGAGACTTGGCTGCAACGATGCGCCTGTACCCAGACTTGAGAAAAGATCCGTTTGGCCTGATGCCGCTTCTTTTTGCAGTTTGCTGCCAAATGCTTGGATCGTCTCAAGGTTAAACAGAAGATCGCTTCGGTCACCAAAGCTATCAAAACCACCGGCCTTAATGAGCGAGTCCCATGCCTTCTTATTGAATTTACTCGTCGAAACACGTTTTGCAAAATCTTCGATATTTTTAAACGGCTCTTGTTCTCGAGCACGCAAAATTTCTTCAACCGCACCAACGCCGACGCCCTTCACCGCGGCCATACCAAAGCGTACCTTGTTCTCTCCAGGTACAACCGCAAATTCAACGAACGACTGGTTGACATCTGGTGCAAGCACTTCGATACCCATATGGCGGCACTCCGAAATCTCAATAGCGAGACGATCAATATCGTCCTGGTCACTTGTCATTAGTGCAGCCATAAAGGCATCTGGAAAATGCGCCTTCAGGTACGCTGTCCAATACGACACCAATCCATAACATGCAGCATGCGACTTGTTGAAACAATAGTTTGCAAACTCTTCCAGCTGATCCCAGAATGTCTCGGCAATCTTCTGAGTTGCCCCACCATGTTTGATCGCACCATCAACGAAATCGATTTTAACCTTGCGCATCAGCTCAATATTCTTCTTACCTACCGCCTTACGCAAGGTATCCGCCTGTCCTCCGGTAAATCCACACCATTCCTTAGAGATCTGCATAAATTGTTCCTGATACACGAGAATGCCGTAAGTATTCTTGAGTGAATTTTCCATACCCGGATGTAGGTATTCGATTGTCTCTTCGCCGTGCTTACGCTTAATAAAGCTGTCGATAAACTGCATAGGACCAGGCCTATAGAGCGCCACCATGGCAATAATGTCATCAAAAACTGTTGGCTTCAGCTCCCGTAAGTATCGTTTCATGCCGGCGGACTCAAACTGGAAGACACCCGTTGTATCGCCTCTCTGGAACAGCTCGTATGTCTTCACATCGTCGAGTGGGATTTGCGAGAGTGTAATATCCTCTTTGTATACCTTTTTGATAATACGCAATGCATTGTTGATAATCGTTAAGTTAGAAAGGCCAAGGAAGTCCATCTTGAGAAGACCAAGCTCTTCAACAGGACCCATTGGATATTGCGTCGCGACTACTCCTTTTTGCGCCATCTCAAGCGGCGCATACTTCACGATATCATCTGGTGCAATCACTACGCCTGCCGCATGCACACCGTGCGAGCGTATTGTTCCTTCTAGGCGAATCGCAAAATCAAAGACACGTTTTGCAGTTGGATTATTTTCATATTCATTCTTCAGATCAGCATCATCAACCACTGATTTCGAAAGTGGAATGTGTCGCCCCTGAACTGGCGGCGGAATCATCTTTGAAAGACGGTCTGCTTCAGCATAAGGTACCTGCAAGACACGTGCCACATCACGTACGGCAGCACGGGCAGCCATCTTACCGAATGTCACAATATTTGCTACGCGTGAATCCCCATACTTATTGGCACAATACTCAATCACTTCGCCGCGACGTGTATCTTGAATATCAATATCAATATCCGGCATCGAAATACGGTCTGGATTCAAGAAACGCTCAAAAAGAAGGTCATACTTGAGTGGATCCAGATCAGTAATATTGAGTGCATACGCGATGATGCTGCCCGCTGCCGAACCACGGCCCGGGCCAAAAATAATTCCCTGCGATTTACCCCAGTTAATGAAATCCTGGACGATCAGGAAGTAGCCATTGTAGCCCATCTTGTCGAGGACACCAAACTCCATGTCCAGACGTTCAAGCTGGTCTTCGCTCAGCAACTTGCGCACCTCATTATTTGATAGTACCTCTGCCTCTTCTGCTGTCTTATCCGCATACCTCATGGCTAATCCGCGATATACCAAATGATCGAGATATTCTTTCTCTGACTCGCCGTTTGGTGTCGGATACTTCGGAATAAGGATTTTACCGAGTTCAATCTCAACATTACAGCGATCGGCAATTCGACGTGTATTGGCGACAGCATCTGGATTCGTCTCCTGCCAGCGTCCGATGATTTCTTTTGGATCCGTCACGTGAAGTTCAAAATCCTTAAGACTCATACGGTTTGTATCAGACAGATATGCTGCCGTACCGACACACAATAGAATCTCATGAGAATCCTGGTCAGCATGCTCAAGGTAATGAGCATCGCTCGTCACGACGCAGGGGATGTCGAGCTCTTTAGATAATCTCTCTAAATAGCCGTTTATTTTTACCTGTACATCCCACTTGGTAGGGCAATCTGGATGACCGTGGTCTTGTAGCTCCAAATAATATCGATCGCCAAAGATAGATTTGTACCACTTGGCAATCTCTTTTGCCTCTTCATAATTATCGACCCGCAAATTCTCGCCAATCTCACCCGAGGCACAGGCGGAGAGTGCAATAACACCTTCATTGTGCTTTTCGAGCAACTCATGATCGATACGAGGCTTGTAGTACATACCCTCGAGGTTCGCCTTGGTAGTAAGCTGCATCAGATTCTGATAGCCAGTTTCATTCATGGCAAGCAATATCAAGTGATAGCGCGCTTTATCCTTTGCTGGATCACGATCAAATCGCGACCGAGCTGCCACATATGCCTCGATACCTATGATTGGCTTGACGTCTTGTCCTTTAGCTTCTTTATAAAATTCGATCGCCCCGCTCATTGTGCCGTGGTCAGTAATCGCACACGCTTCCATGCCAAATTCCTTTACTCGAGAAATAAGCTCTGGCACTTTTGAAAGTCCATCAAGCAGACTATGATGTGTGTGATTGTGCAAATGCACAAAATCGGCAGTAGTAAGATCCCCCTTCATAACTCCTACTATTATAACAGGGAGGGTCTCCCCTCCCAACCTTTTCTAAAGCACACTTGTGATTACTTTTTAGCGCTATTGAGAATGTGGGCAATCCCACCAAGAAAGTCATGAAGCGGTGGAAAAATAGTTCCTAGCCAGCTCAAGAGCCAGACCACTATCGCAATAACAAGTGAGCCGCCGATCACCGTTCCGGCGCCAAACACAATACCCCGGAAAAAATTGATCTTATATACTTGCGCCCTCGAACGATTAAAATCATAGAATAGCTCTTCGAGAACATTTTCTCTTGCCCCACGTTCATTGTCACTTTTGATTTTATTTTTTATGCGCCCAAAAAGTGAAAAATGTTTTTTTGCCATACCAACTATCTCTTAAGTGTTTCTTCGATGTCTGTACGAATCTCATCTGATTTTTCGCGGACTGCATCCGTCATTGTTTCCTTACGGCTTTTCGTCTTTTGCTTGAGCTCACTAGCTTTATTCTTAAGGTCTGCGCGAGTTTCCTTACCGCTCTTAGGTGCAGTCAGCACACCAGCAACGACACCCGCCACGGCACCGACAATTGCTCCAATAGCAAGTCCTCTTCTAGCCATTTTTACCCTGCCTTTTCTTTTTAAAACGTTTCGCCTGCTTCAGAATCATACTTCCTAAAAATGCTCTCGATGATGTCTTCGACATGCTCGCCATAAAACTTTCAACACTCTCCACAGTCTTTTCGGCTGTCGAGGCGACTCGTTTAATCTGAAGTGTTACCTTCACTAGAAGAATACCAATAATAATTCCTACGACAAGAAAAACTGCGAGAAGTATGGAAAGGATAATAACCAGGATCTGAAATGCATTCATACACTCATAATAGCACGTCGCACATTAAAGAAGAGGGCCAACAAGCCCTCTTCTAGAATCCTTAGGTGAACCGCCCGCTTAGGCTCTCCTGCCAGCTCCCGCTCCAGTAAAAAGTTTTACAATAAAGAGCAGGATAATCGCACCGATAAGCGCGACTATAAAACTCCAAAGAGAGAACCCATTTGTACCGCTACCACCGAGCAATCCGAATACGATATTGCCGATGACTGCGCCGACCACTCCAACAACAATGTTGAGCAGTAGCCCCATAGACTCATTTGTTTTCATGATCATTGAGGCTACCCACCCGGCCAGCCCGCCGAGCACAATAGCTCCGATCCATCCACCAAGTCCTACCATTTCACACCTCCCTTCAGTGTTTAATAGTTCGTACTCTCAGTATACACCTATTTTCCAGACTTGTCGGCAATAAATTCACGTAATTCTGATCCCAACTCGGGATGATTTAGCCCAAAGTCGATCACAGTCTTAAGATACTCGAGAGGATTTCCGGTGTCATAAAATGTGGCATTTTCGATTTCTTTCGCATAGAAGGTATGCCCTTCATCTATCATCTTCTGTACAAATGGCTGAAATGTAAATTCACCTTCCACGTGACTCTCTAAACCTTTTTCGATATAGTCGAGTAACTTACCAGGCAGCAAATAACCCGACACGCTTGCGAGTTCAGACGGCGCATGTTGCTTTCCCGGCTTTTCGACTACTTCATTCATCTTGATGAGTCCCGCATCCACTTCATCGCCGGCTGCAAATCCATATGAATCATATTCTTTATCGCTCATCGCGCGCTTGCAGGCAAATACACCACCACCGTGCTTTTCGTATATATCGATCATCTGTTTCGTGGAATTAGCCTCGGGGCTAAAGAAATCGTCCGCCCAGGTATAAATAAACGGTTCATCACCGATGAGATGCGCAGCGCTGAGAAGCGGCGTTGCATTGCCATAGGGCCCCTTTTGGCGAACGTAGACGAAATTTGCTTGATTCGCAATATTCTCGATCATATCAATATAATGCTTCTTCTTGTCACCGCCAGCTCGTAGATTTGTCAGGAGTTCTTCGGTGGGGAGATCGAAGTGATCTTCAATCGCTCGTTTATTTGAACTACCGACAATGATAATATCTTTAATGCCTGCTGCAACCAGCTCTTCTACCACATATTGAATAATCGGCTTGTCAATTAGCGGCATCATCTCTTTTGGCATTGCTTTGGTTTGTGGCAAAAAGCGCGTGCCGAACCCGGCCGCTGGAATAACTGCTTTCGTAACACTATTCATAATCACCCCTCCAATTCTTTTAATTTTTCGTAGGCAAAAAACACCGCTTCCGTATCGGTCATGCGTGCATTTTTGGCGTTTTCAATCAACTGCTTAACGGAAATAAGATCAACTTCAACTTCTTCAAGTTCATCAAGTTCCTTCCCAGAGCCTACCGGTATACAGTTCGTCGCAAGAAAATAATGCCACGTCATGTTCAAATATGCATGCTTGTATGCCTTACCGATATATTCAACCGCCCCGACAGCGTATCCTGCCTCCTCTCTCAGCTCACGAATTGCCGCTTCTTCTGGAGTTTCACCTTGATCTACGGCGCCACCAGGAATTTCATCAAAAACCTTTTCAGGACCCCCGCGAAATTGCCTAGCAATAACAACCTTATTGTCTGATGTAAGAGCGATAACTCCTGCCGCTTCTATGCCTTCGGGGTCATTGGTCTCAATGCTAACTTTTTTGCCGTCATTACGGATAAAGTGTTTTTCAATAACCGTCCGCCAGCCCGTATAAAGCTCATTCGTTGGTTCAATCCTCTTCCAGGCTCGCATATAACTTATAGTCTTTCTCGTATTAGTTTTTGCGCAAGAGCCGGATTTGCTTGGCCTTTTGACTTCTTCATAATCTGGCCAACAAGGAAGCCAATCGCCTTATCGTTACCAGCCTTGATGTCCTCGACTGCTTTTTGCGATGCCGGGTCGGCAAGAACTTCATCGACAATTGCCGCAATAGCACCCTCATCACTTACTTGCAGCAGATTCTTTTCTTCAGCAAGCTTACGTGGATCTGAGGCTCCATTCATAAGATCATTAAAGAGTTCGCTCGCAGCATTTGATGAAATTTCTGCTTTTTCTGTCATATCGGCCAAGGCAAGCAGATCAGCAACCTCTGCCGTCTTCTTTAACTCGCCGCCCGCTTCTTCTTCGCTGAGATTACTCGCAAGCCAATTCGCGACACGTTTTGCCGCCTTTTCATTTTCAGCGAGGATAGATGAAACCAATTCCGCATACTCACGGCGCGCTAAGAGACCATTAATCACCGATTTATCGACCCCAAGACCTGCAAACTCACTGCGGTATTCGCCCGGCAGTTTTGGCACCATCGCCTGGATTTCATTCACTTCTTCATCTGTAAGAATAATTGGTGGAATATCTGGATCGGGCATATAACGATAGTCCTGCGCATCTTCTTTTGACCGCTGTGAGACTGTAATACCCTTGTCGTCTACCCAGCCGCGTGTCTCCTGGACGATACGCTCGCCTCTCTCAAGCTGTTCAATCTGCCGCTTAAACTCATACTCAGCAGCGCGCTCAACACTACGAAAGCTGTTGAGATTTTTCGTCTCAGTACGCGTACCGAGTTCGGTTGATCCTTTTTTTGCCACCGAAAGATTGACATCAAATCGCATATTACCATGATAAAGGTCGCCATGTGTCACGCCAGCATAAACCATGAGCTTGTGGAGCTCCTGGGCATATGCGCGGGCTTCGGCTGGGCTATGCATATCTGCCTCAGAGACAACCTCAATGAGCGGCGTGCCGGCGCGATTCAAGTCAACTAACGAGTAATCACCATAATGCGTCAGCTTTCCCGCATCCGTCTCTAGATGAGCATGGTGGATTCGTACTTTTACCGAACTACCGTCTTCGAGTGGCGCCTCGACAGATCCAGCCAAAATCGTCGGCTGATACATCTGAGTAATTTGGTAACCATTTGGTAGATCTGGGTAGAAATAATGCTTGCGATCAAAGCGACTTACGCTCGCAATCTTCGCATTCAAGGCTTTTCCGGCTTTGATCGCTAGATTGATAGCCTCCCGGTTCAATACTGGCAGCATACCTGGCAAACCAAAATCAATCTCATGGACTTTTGAATTTGGCTCGGCATTTCGTGCGTCATTGTCGGCAGGGCTAAATAGTTTCGTATTTGTCGCGAGCTGCACATGGCACTCGATGCCAATTGTCATTTCATAATCGTTCATATCAAATCGCTCCCATATCCTTTAAGCCCTGCTTGAATGCCTCAAGCGCGCGGAGAGTAATATCATAATTCACATTTGCATCTGTCTCATGTGCAATCCTATTGCGGAGTTTGTGCGCTGTCCAAACATGATTCGCATTCTTCCAAGAGTTCTGTGCAGATTTCATGCGCTCGCCCATTGTTTGCCCCTTGAATCCACGTTCACGAAGCGCACGATCAAGCAGCTTGTCGGCATTTAGGATCGCCAATTGACAGCTTGACTGATTGTCCCGTGCAACAGACTGCTCAATAGAAAGCCATTCCGAACGGTATTTCTCAACATGCAATGTCGAACGTCCACCGCCACGCATTGAGATAAAAAACAAAAGGCAGCCACCAAATAGCAGCACTACTACGAAGACAATCATCACTGCGATGCTCATGCGGCCTCCTGCATACTTGCAGCAAGTGCGAGCAGTATCGCATCATTCTGCTGATTCGCCATGAGCTGCACACCAATCGGTAGACCGCTCTCCGACACACCAGCAGGTACACTAATCGCAGGATTGCCAGCCAGTGAAGCAGGCACTGTCATGGCATCTGCAAGATACATCTTAATCGGGTCAGACGTATTTTCACCCAAGCCAAATGCTGGCGTCGGTACGGTCGGCGAGACCAGAATATCATATTGTTCGAACAATGCATTAAATTCATTAATGAGTACTGTCCGTGCCTTCTGTGCCTTGAGGTAATATGCGTCGAAGTACCCACTCGATAGTACGTAGCTACCGATCATGATGCGGCGCTTATTTTCCGGCATAAATCCTTCATCACGCGACCGACCATATAGATCAGCAAGGCTTTTTACGCCTTCTGCACGCGTCCCGTAGCGTATACCATCATACCGTGCCAGATTAGAAGAAACCTCAGCTGGTACGATAATGTAGTACATCGCAAGCGTGTGTTTGACGATAGGCAGACTTACTTCCTCAACAGTGTGTCCGGCATTTTTCAGCTTTTCAATATAGTTCAATGTCATATGGCGCACTTCTTCGTCGACGTCATCGGTCATCAGCTCTTTCACTACCCCAACCTTAAGAGAACTAGAAGACTTTGTTGGCGTAAAGTAATCTGGCAATGTAGTCATATCTTTCTCATCACGTCCTGCCATAATAGAAAGCACCAGCTCGACATCTTCCGCTGTTGTTGCGAAGCAGCCCATGCAGTCGGTACTCGATGCCATAGCAACGACACCATAGCGACTCGTCATGCCATAGGTAGGTTTCATACCAAACACGCCATTAAAACTAGCGGGCTGACGAATTGAACCACCCGTGTCTGAGCCTAGGGCAAATGGCACGATATCGAGTGCAGTAACGACCGCAGATCCGCCTGAGCTACCACCTGCAACCTTTGTAGGGTCAATGGCGTTCTTTGTCGGACCAAACGCTGAATTCTCGGTACTACCACCGTGAGCAAAGGCATCAAGATTTGCTTTACCAATACAGATTGCACCTTCCGCTTCGAGTTTCTCGACAACCGTCGCCTGCAAAGGAGTATTAAAATTTTCCAGAATCTTACTTGCGGCAGTGGTTGGCGCACCAAATGCCAAGAAATTGTCTTTTACCACAAATGGCACGCCAGCGAGACGACCGGTGATCTCACCTGCATCCACCTTAGCCGCACGTTCGAGTGCGCGCGCTTCTGTCAGGCTAAGCAATGCATGATACGACTCATTTGCACGGGCAGCCTCGAGCGCTCGCGTGACATTTTCTGTTGCAGATTTTCCTATATAGTCGGCAATTTTTGTCATATACTTACAAAACCTTCGGCACCTTTATCTGATTTTCCAGAGACTCAGGAGCAAGCCCCAGCAACTCTTCACGCGACACTCCTGCTTGAATCTCATCGCTGCGCCATACATTCTGACGACCACTTACCTGATAGGTCGGCTCAACACTGGATGTATCAAGCTCCGACAAGGAATCTATATAGTTGATAATATTTGCAATGTCAGCAGTAAGTGCGTCGACTTCATCATCTGACAGGGCCAGGCTACTTAGTCGTGCCAGCCCCAGCACGTCATCACGAGAAATTTGGGTCATACTAACAGTTTATCGTTTCTGATTGATTTCGGCAATCAGATCACGTAGCTCAGCAGCCTTTTCAAATTCAAGGTTTGCCGAGGCAAGCTCCATCTGGCTCGTCAGATCTTTTACTAAGCTGTCGTATTCATCTTTTGGAATTTTCTTAAGATCAAGTTTCGGCTTCTTGTCGTCCTCTTTCATTGGAATAATCGCACGCAGACCTTCGCCGATCTCTTTTGCAACACTCGTCGGCGTGATGCCATGCTCCTTGTTGTACGCTTCCTGAATACCGCGGCGGCGATTTGTCTCATTAATCGCTCGCTTCATGCTATCCGTTCGACGGTCGGCATACATAATAACCATTCCCTCTTCGTGACGAGCAGCACGACCAATCGTCTGGATCAATGCACTTTCCGAACGAAGGAACCCTTCTTTGTCTGCATCGATAATTGCTACCAATGACACCTCGGGAAGGTCAAGTCCCTCTCGCAGTAGATTAATACCGACAAGCACATCATACACACCCATGCGAAGATCACGCAGGATGTCCCCGCGCTCGAGCGTATCAATCTCGCTATGGATATAGGCTGTCTTGATGCCAATATCGATGAGGTGCTGCGAAAGATCTTCAGCCATTCGCTTTGTGAGCGTCGTCACGAGTACACGCTGCGATTTTGCCGTTCGATCACGAATCTCTGCGATCAAGTCGTCAACCTGACCATCACTTGGCCGCACGCTTATCTCTGGATCAAGCAGCCCCGTCGGACGAATCACCTGCTGTGCTGGCGCTGGACTATGGCTCAGCTCATACTCGCCTGGTGTTGCAGAAACATAAATCGCTTGGTTGATATGCTTATTAAATTCATCGAACCTCAGCGGCCTGTTATCGAGTGCGCTCGGCAAGCGAAAGCCATGATCAACCAGCACTTCTTTTCGTGCTCGGTCACCGTTATACATACCTCTGACTTGCGGCAAGGTCATATGACTTTCATCAACAAGAAGTAGCCAGTCGTCTGAGAAGTAGTCAATCAGCGTCGCTGGCTGTTCTCCTGGCTCGCGCCCCGTCAAATAACGTGAATAATTCTCAATTCCTTTTACAAAACCAGTTTCTTCAAGCATCTCAATATCATACTTGGTACGCTGCGCTAACCGCTGCGCTTCAAGTAATTTATCGTGTTTCTCAAACCACGTCACACGCTCATCAAATTCTCTTTTGATACCCTCGATAGCATGAGAAAGCTGCTCCTTTGGTGTGGCATAGTGACTCGAAGGAAAGATCTTTAGTTCGCTTGGCTCTCCTAGTATTTCACCTGTCAACGGATCAATCCGTGTAATGCGGTCGACTTCGTCGCCAAAGAATTCCACACGATATGCAACATCCGATCCGGCTGGGAAAATATCGACAACATCTCCTTTGACGCGAAATGTACCACGATGAAAATCAATATCATTTCGTTGGTACTGAATATCAGTCAGGTGACGAATGAACTTGTCCTGCTTGCGTTTTTCGCCAACCTTTACGGCAATCGACATATCCATATAGTTGGATGGCGATCCAATACCATAGATACACGAGACCGACGCGACGATGATCGTATCACGACGCGTCAAAAGAGCTGTCGTAGCAGCATGACGCAGGCGATCAATCTCATCATTGATCTTTGAGTCTTTCTCGATATAGGTATCGCTCGAGGCTATATACGCTTCTGGCTGATAGTAGTCGAAGTAGCTGACAAAATAATGGACTTCATTCTCCGGGAAAAATGCCTTGAATTCAGAATATAGCTGCGCCGCAAGTGTCTTATTGTGCGCCAATACAAGTGTCGGCACATTTCGATCGGCGATAATATTCGCCATCGTAAATGTCTTACCTGAACCAGTAACACCAAGAAGTGTCTGTTCGTGATCGCCTTTTTCAAGACCTCCAATTAACTGCGAAATAGCAGTTGGCTGGTCACCTGTTGGTTGATATTGAGTATTAAGCTTGAATGTATCCACTCATACTATTGTACTACGTGGCAAGCCACTAATATTTCTCGGTTATAACATTGCCGTCACTACCGAAGTAGTTACATTTTCCGTTCACCAATTGATGAGGCACCTTTGCAGCTTTTAATTCAGAACAGCCAAAGGCGTCATTTTGCGTTCCGGCAACATTCGTGATTACGCCAGTCCCATTCTTTGGTCCCCATACAAGGTATGCTCCACCACCGGTCTGCGTGCCGGTCGCATAGTTACCATACACTTGATCCACTTCATAGATCCGTGTCTGCATACCATCCATCGTCTCTATAGTTTTACCAACATTTGCTATAAAGTAAGCTTTTAAATCAGCTCCCGCGTCAGTAATCTTGTCTACATCAGCGGCTGTTTTTATTTCCAGACCAGTAGTGTCGCCTTTTGTACGGAAATCATGATATACAGGCGTAAAGGCTTTGATCGATGTGTCAGCTGGCTTGTTATCTCGTTTTGTTTTATCAATTACGACCAGCTCTGTGTCTTTCTTTGTAGCTTCCTTATGGATAAAGTTCTGCCAGAAGATCCACCCAAGTGCAAAAATAAGCGCAACTACCAGACAGATTGTAATGACTACATGTACTGAACCTTGTTGAGAGTTGGATTTCATATAAATCTCCTTAATTAAGTGCTTTTATTGTCGACGCAGCTTTTTTCAGTGACTGCATGTCATGAATTACAGTAGCGTCGTCCTTCGGATTGCTATTACACGGATACTGCGCGTTTCCCAAAAAGTAAAAGTAACCATTGATTGCTTTGCTATTGATCGGCTGCTTTGTTATACCTGCCCCCATTACTAATGTGCTTGTTTTTGCACGAGTTAAGTAAACAAGCGCATAATCACTTTTAGCACAGTCTCCACCGATCGCCTTGACGGCTTTGCTCGTAAAAGAGAGGGTATCTCCACTAGTACTCCAATAGACGTACGCGCCGTCAGCTTCTTTTATCTGGATCTTCCATGGAGCGATTGCAAAGTAGCCATCATCAGGCTGGCCAGATGGCTTTTCAGCCTTCTCCGAGGTCGTATCGTCAGTTGTATCCTTGTTTGCATTACTGTCAGCAACGTCAGTATTTGATGCGTCTACTGTACCCGTCTTATCTGTTGTAGATGATGGCGACTGTTGATTTGAGCCAACAGATTGCCGCGCCTGGTCTTTCTTGCCTGCAAGGTTTTGGTAGAAGATATAACCAAGTGCGCCTAGTAGTGCGATGACTAATACGACGACAATGACTACATGCGCTGAGCCTTGTTGAGTACTTCGTTTCATGATGCCCTTTCTGAATAATTTCTGAGCTGAGTATACGAATGTTTTCATAAAATCACAAGCATTTTACAAATAGTCTGCTACAATGAAGAAAATACTTATGAAACCAAAACCTGACACTCAAGAACTCGTATGCATTCCTCGTGATGTGGTCTTACAGGCAGCAATGTTCCGCCTGGGCAACGTCAACGAAGAGGTGCAAGCTGGATATAATATCATCCGCAAATACCACAAAACTGTCACTATCTTTGGCTCGGCACGTACGCCAGAGACGGATCCGTATTATGCCAAGGCCGTTGAAGTTGGTCGGCGCCTTGCCCAATCAGACTATGCGGTTATCACTGGTGGCGGTCACGGTATTATGGAAGCGGGCAATCGTGGCGCCTTTGAAGCCGGTGGTGTTTCACTTGGCTTCAATATCACGCTGCCCCATGAACAAACTCTTAATCCATACACGACCGAGTCTCTCGCTTTTAGTCACTTCGCACCAAGAAAAATCGTCATGACCCTTTATGCCGATGCGTATGTTTATTTCCCTGGCGGCTTCGGTACGATGGATGAATTAACCGAAATCTTAACACTCATTCAGACCGGCAAGACAAATAAAGCGCCTGTTATTCTCTTTGGTAAAGAGTTTTGGCAGCCGTTCGACGATTTGGTACGTAACGACCTCTTGCTTCACAAGCAAATTGCCGAGGCCGATCCTGATCTTTATTCAATGACCGATAGTGTTGACGAACTCATAAATATCGTTAAATCAAATAAGACCTACTGCGACCATTAGCAGCAAAATTAACTTTATAAAAACAGCCTACTCCGATGTCGAAATAGGCTGTTTTATTTTGTATTTCTACTATAACTCTGTGACTGTATAGTCTTCCGGGGCCTTCTGCAGCCATTCTTCGACTTGTTCGCGTGTCTGCAAACCAGCCTGCGCGCCCATCTTTTGAACGACATTCATACTATTGATCGGTGCCCACTCAAGAGCCTTCTCCATTGATTCACCAAGGGCGAGAGCTGCGACAATCGTACTCGCAAATGCATCCCCCGCTCCTGTGCGATCAAGTGGAGGCGCAATATCTGGATAATTTGGAATCGTAACGAGTTTACCGTCGTAGCTCGCATAGGAACCATTCGGACCATCAGTAATCACTGCAATTTTAGGACCAAGTGCATGCAGACCATCGGCTAACTCATGCAAGTTATCATGTGACCTGCCCGTTACATCGACCGCCTCCTCGCGGTTCAAGACAATAAGTTCCGCTCTCGAGTAGATACCAGCAAGTTTTTCTACACCCCATTGGAAATGGAATGTTCCAGGCTGGAATACGAGCTTTACTTCTGGATTTCGTTCAAGGTAGTCGAGCAGTTTCTCATGAAGTGGCCATGAATCTTCGCCAATATATGAAAGATAAATCCACTCGGGCGCTTCCTCAGGATCCTGCCATTCATATGCATACTTTTCACTTTTCACGAGCATTGTACGATCTGCACCATAACGCAGTACGTACCAGTAGCTTGTCTTTTTGCCATCCTCGACAACCATGGTATCGGTTGAAATCTTTTCTTCCTGAAGGTGGGCGATCGCCTCTTTGCCTACATCATCGTTTCCTACCCAGGCCATCAAGCTAACATCCAGACCAAGTCGAGCGGTCGAGACTGCAGCATTCGGCGATGGACCAACTGAACGAATAATATCAACGTGATCGTATGGTGGTTTTTGCCCAAAAGGCAGCGCCAGCCACTCTGTCCCATCATCTTCTTTGATGATCTTTGCCGATTCTTCACGAAGCTCAATAAATGCATCAGTAAATATATCACCGATTGCAAGTAATTTTGGTTTCACTTTCTCTCCTTCGATATGTTCGATATTTGGTGATTGATACGCTTCATCATTCGGCTGTTTTAACCCCATCTCGTCAGCCATTCGATGTACGATAACATTGTCGGTCTTGTCGTGTTCCGCATAACGGCGAACGACTTCCATTCTAAGCGCCCTCTGTCCATTCGCAAGCGTGCGCTCGTCAAAATTAAGACCATGATGATTATTTTCGATAATGTCGTGAAGATTAAATGACACACCTTTGCCCTCAATCGGCAAGATGACATATGGTGATGCCGCAAAGAGTGCTAACTCTCCCCGGTCCACTGCTGCATTTAAGTTACGATACAGCTCCTCAGCTGATGTATCGCTTGGATCTAACCGTAGCTTTCGCATAATATCATGTGCCGCTTCGGTTATATCGGCAATCAATCGCGTATCCACGCCGTCTCCGCCCGTAGCCTTTTCAAGTTGAGTGAGGTTATACGTAAAAAGCGGATGGTCATTTGCCAGTACATCTCTCAAAAATTGACTCATCTATAGCTCGCTCTCAGTTAATGGCATCTCATGGAGCTTTGTATTACCATGCAAGATACCAGCTTTTGCACCAATCTGTGTCACGACAGATGTCGAGTTGGCACTTGCAAACACAATAGCGTCTTTCAGACTGCTGCCAGTCGCCCATTTGCTAAGGAATCCTGAGCCAAATGCATCGCCCGCACCAGTACGATCAACGACCTTCACATCCTGGTACATTCCTGCTTGGACAATCGTCTTGCCGTCAGACGCCATTACACCATTCGGACCATCACTTACAATAATTGTTGGTACAAGATGAAGGCCGTGACGAACTAATTCTTCAAGTTCCTCACCATGAACAACCAGTTGCATCTCTTCTTTATTTGCAATGAGTACATCGACATCTTCGAGTAAAGGCTTTAGCAAATCTGGCTTGGCAAGTTCCGCTTCGCCTGGATTGAATGCGATTTTTACACCCGCTGCATGAGCTCGCTCAAAGATAACATTGAGTGCATCCATCGCACCAGCAAACGACGATACATAAATCCAATCATACTGCCCAAAATCAATACCTGCATAATCTTGAGGTCTGTGTGTATTTGCGGCTCCTCGATAAATGAGAATGGTGCGCTCACCCGACTCAGTCAACAAAATAGTCGAGTATTGCGTACCTAGCTTGTCATCATAGATGACTTCCTCGCTAGAGACATGTTCCTCGTCAAGCGCAGCAATAACTGCGTGAGCTGCGATATCATTGCCAAGCTTACCAATAAAACTGCTCTCTAGGCCTTGTCTTGCAAAAGTAACTGCCGCATTTGTAGCGCCACCGCCAGTAGCAAAGTTGACGTTTTCAACATTAAGCTTTGCGCCAAGCTTAAACTCCTCTACATATTCGTTCGTTGCCGCATCAAGCTGTGAACGAATGCCCTTTCCAGATATAAAGACATCTTGAGAAGCTGCCCCTAACGCACATATTTTAACCATATACATTATGATACACAGTTGTTATACTAAAAACAAATGAATAATCTACAACGACTCTACGCACAATTTGGGCAGAGCCCTTGGCTTGATAATCTCAGCCGTGGCATTATTGTCGATGGTCAGTTACAGAGCTTTATAGACCAAGGGATTCGTGGCGTAACATCAAACCCGACAATCCTTGAAAAGGCGATCTCCTCTGGGACAGAATATGACTCAGCTATCCTTGAACTCAAGAATAAAAATCTTGAACCCATAGAGGTATATAGAGAAATTGTCGAACAAGATATCAAGAACGCAGCCCAATTACTTCGTCCAGTCTGGGATCAGAGCAACGGCAAGGATGGCTTCATTTCACTAGAAGTATCTCCTAGTGAAGCAACGACTACTCAAGCAATCATCAATGAGGCTCGACGCTATTGGAAAGAGATCAACGAACCAAACTTGATGATCAAAGTGCCCGCGACCGAAATGGGTATCCCAGCGATCGAGCAACTTCTTAGCGAAAATATCAATGTCAACGTAACTCTTATTTTCAGCCTTGAATATTATCAGAGGGTGGTTACCGCATTTAAAAATGCATACCGTAAGAATCCCAATATTTCATCACAAAGCGTTGCGTCATTTTTCGTCAGCCGAATCGATGGCGAAGTCGATAGTCGACTCGAAGCGATTGGCACCGAAGAGGCTCTCAATCTACGCGGTCAAGCGGCAGTTGCAAATGCACATAGAGCATATAAAATCTTTCTTGATGAATTCTACACAAGCCCGAGCAGTCAAATCCAACGACTCTTATGGGCGTCAACCTCGACCAAGAACCCAGCGTACGATGATCTCCTCTATGTACGTCACCTTCTTGCAGGCCCTACAGTCAATACAATGCCAGAAGCGACGATTGCAAATACCCTTGATCACTTCCCAGCCGATGCACGGACTATTACCCAGCAGGATATTTCGCATGCTGAAGATGTTATCGCACGTATTGCAGCCGTTGGAGTTGACATGCAAGATGTATTCTCTACCCTTGAAAGAGAGGGTGACGAAAAATTCACCACCTCATTCAAATCTCTTCTTGCAACTATCGAATCAAAATAGCTAATAAAAAATAACTCTCGTCTAGAGAGTTATTTCATTTATTTTACTTAGCTAGAGAATGGCTTTCCCTGCGCTTCCAAAAGCAAGCATCTTCTCCTCTACTACAACCTGAACCGCATCGCGTACTGGATCCATAATCTTCACAACTGCATACTGATCGGGGTTATCTTTTAGTACCTTTTCTAGTGTCGTCCTGAATGCATAGCGCATATCACTATTGATATTCACCTTACTCACCCCAATTTTTGCCGCATCCTCAAAGAAGTGCAATGGCGTACCACTTCCTCCATGAAGGCTAATTTGGCAATCCAGTGCATCACGAATACGCTGAAGCAGTTCAAGGTCAAGCTCTTTTGGAACAGGGTATTTACCGTGTAAATTGCCGATGGCCGCAGCAAACGTATCGATCCCAGTTGCATCAACAAATGCCCTTGCGCCTTCGGGTGTCGAGAATGTCTTTTTGATCTCTTCATAATCAATTTCTTCCGTATGAAGATTGCTCGATCCACCAAAGTAATGTGGCTCACTCTCAACAAGCGCGCCAGTAAATCTTGCATACTCGACAACTTCTTTTGTTGCCGCAATAATCTCTTCGTCGGTTGCTTCGTGATTAGCCTGGGACACATCTATGTGAATAAATTCAAATCCGGCATCAATACCACGCTTTGCGTCTTCGACACTTGGACTGTGATCAAGGTTGATATAGGCCTCAACGCCGTACTCAGCCTTGTAGTTATCGATCATATCCCTGATATTCTCAAGTCCCATGGCGCTGATCTCATCATGAGTAACTTCAACAAGAATTGGTGAATTATGCTTTTGTGCGGCACGAAATACAGCAATGATCGTATCTTGGTTGTCGATATTAAATGCTCCAACAGCAAAATGTTGCTGCCGGCTCCGCTGCATAAGATGCCGTGCACGTATAGCATTTTCCCGTATCTGCGTTATTGTCAGACCCATCCCTTTTACTCCTTTGACTAGTAGTTATTGTTATTATACCTCTTATACTTATTACATTCTAGTCTCTAGAATACTTTGCTACAATACACGTATGATAACGACTATCCTCTTTGACTATTATGGTGTTTTCCAACCCGACATATATAATACATGGCTGCATCATAATGGACTTACACGAACAGGTATCTTTTATGAACTCGGTACTCAACTTGACCATGGAGAAATCACTCGAACCGAATTTATTAATAACTTATCCAATGCCCTACAAAGGCCTGTTAAACCCGAAGAGATCTACTCTCCTTTAGTAACCGTAGACCAGCAGGTAGTAGACCTAGTAAAGGTTTTGCATAACACTTACAAGATCGGATTACTATCAAACGCGTCCCAGCTCCTACATCAGAAGCTCAAGGAGTATGCGATAGATACCTTGTTTGATATCATTACCATATCAAGTGATGTTGGACTAGCAAAGCCCGAAAAGGCGTTTTACTTAACAGCTTTAGAAGGCCTTGGATCCCAACCTAGTGAAGTAATTTATATAGACGACAATCCTCGCTTTGTCGATGCTGGAAAAGCGCTGGGACTAGACGCTATACGGTTTACCTCTACTGACCAATTACGCGAAGATCTATATAGTCGTCGTATCAAGTTTTAAGTTAGAATCCTTGCTTGTACCGTGGGACTTTTTCAATAAACTCCATCACGCCAGCCAACATCGTATCGCTTGTCAGGTTGAAATGTTCAAGTAATTCATGTGGCGCACCCGATTCACCGAAGCGGTCACGCATACCAAGACGAAGAATTGGCATCGGCATTTTCTCAGAGATCAGCTCAGTAATTGCGCCACCAAAACCTCCAGCAATCTGCGCTTCCTCGGCTGTAACGATACGACCGGTCTTGCCAGCGCTTCCGAGGATTGTCGCTTCATCGAGAGGTTTAATCGTCGGGACATGCACTACTTCGGCAGAAACGCCCTTTTCCTCGAGGAGTCTCGCGAGCATAAGCAACTGATACGTCATAGTTCCCGTTCCGAGAAGAGTCACGTCGTCGCCATGACGCAAGACGTAGGCTTTTCCAAGTTCAAACGGCGAAGACTCAGTCGTGAACACTGGCGTTTTCTCGCGAGCAAGACGAAGATAGGCTGGCTTAGCACTTCCAGCAAGTGCCTGGGTGGCTTTGTCGGCCTCAATCGAATCACCAGGAGCTACAACCATCATGTTTGGCAAGGCTCGCATAATAGCGAGGTCTTCAAGCATCTGATGCGTCGCACCATCGGGACCAACTGAAATACCCGCGTGGCTTCCGACTATCTTTACTGGCTGATCATTCAAGGCAATAGTGGTGCGAATCTGCTCCCAGTTACGCCCTGGACTAAACGCCGCATAGCTGGATGTAAAGGGGATCTTGCCCGCACGCGCCATACCGCTTGCGACCGTCACAAGGTTTTGCTCCGCGATACCCACCTCGACAAATCGATTCGGAAATGCCTGGGCAAAGTGACTCATCTGTGTCGAGTCAGTGAGATCGGCACATAGCGCTACTACACGCTCATCCTTTTCACTAGCCTTTACGAGTCCGCGGCCAAAACCAGCACGGATCGGCTCTTGCTTTACATCATCGGCCGCATAGTGCGGATTTAGCTGAAAATCACTCATACGCCTTCTCCTTCATGCGATATTTTGCCTCGAAGCGTACGTAGTTCACCAAGTGCTTTTTTGGCTTGTTCACTATTTGGCGGTATGCCATGCCAGTGATAGTTATACTCCATAAAGTCGACGCCCTTGCCGGGAATCGTATGTGAGATGATCACACTTGGCTTATTCGTAATCGCCCGAGCCATACTGGCAGCGTCTTGGATACTCTCGATATTATGCCCGTCAATTTCTTGCACGTGCCAGCCAAAAGCTTTCCATTTTCCTGCTAAGTCCTCGAGTGGCATAACGTCCTCTGTGTTGCCATCGATCTGGATATTGTTGCGATCCACGAAGACGATCAACTGCCCAAGCTTATACTTGCCGGCAAACATCATCGCTTCCCAGATATTACCTTCATCCAGCTCGCCGTCACCTGTCACCACATAGACAAAGCGATGCTTTTGGTTGTCAATATGCTGGAGCGTATAAGCAACACCAGCCGCCTGACTCAAGCCACTTCCGAGTGGACCAGATGTATTCTCAAGGCCAGGTAGTTTCGTGCGCTCAGGGTGTCCCTGGAGTCGACTGCCAAATTTACGAAGCGTCATTAGCTCTTTTTTATCGAAATAGCCACGCTCTGCCATCACCGCGTACTGCACAGGCACCGTGTGTCCATTGGAGAGAAAGAAATAATCGCGCTCATCCCATTCGGGATTTTTTGGATCAATATTCATAATATCGAAATAAAGTGTCGTTACAATCTCGGCCAAATCAAGTGGACCAGCCGAGTGTCCTGATCCGGCTTCTTCCAGCATCTTTATGATATCCTGACGGACATCGTTCGCTTTCTCTTCGAGTTGTTTTATTGTCATAATCCCCACCCCTTAAATAACTCCGTGTTTATTCGCTTCCGCTACGAGCGCCTTATACGTCCCTGCCGGATCCTGACTCTGCATGATCGTGCCGCCTGTGTTCAACACGTCCACCCCACCTTGCACCATACTAAACGTATTATCGAGCGTCACGCCGCCATCCCAGCCGATTTCAATCGATGGGCGAATCGCACGGATCAGACGAACTTTCTCAAGCTGCATCAAGCTTGCCGTGCCTCCGTAATGACCAAGGTTTCCACTAAAAATCAGTGCGTGATCGGCCTCCTGTAAAAGCGGCGCAACCGTCGACGGCACCGTACTTCGCTGTAGCGCAATTCCGGCCTTAATTCCTGCTGCTTTTACTGCCTGGAGCACCGGGAGGAGATTTTCTTGGACTTCCGCATGAAAGATAATAAGCCCCGGCTTGAGTGCAATCAGTGCCTGAATATGTTCACTCGGGCGAGCTACCATAGCATGAATATCGGCCTGAGCTGTCGCTGGCCACCAAGCATTCGCCTCGCTAATCGTAAATGAAGGAGCAAATTCACCATCAGAGATATCAATATGGAGTCTTGGCGCAAACGCCTGCACCGTCTCGATCATTTGCTTATACTGATCGTCATTTTCCGCCAGGATTGCCGGTACGATAATACTCATAACTAAAACTGATCAATCTGCGCATTACGCCGCTTAAATCTAGCCGCTCCAGCAAACTCTGTATTGAGCCATGTCTCTACAATTCCCTGCCACAGTCCATCGTCGTCACCGACCACTCGAGCCGGCAAACACAAGACATTGCAGTCGTTGTCATAACGCGTCATCTTTGCTTCATAGGCATCCCATATGACTGCCGCACGAATACCCGTAAACCTATTGGCCGCCATCGCCATGCCTTGACCGCCGCCACAAATAAGAATTGCCCGTGGATCTTTATCGCTATCACCGATGACTTTTGTCGCAGCAAGCTGTGCAAATTCTGGAAAGTCATCGTTTGGATCAAGCTCCTCACCCCCTACATCCTCCACATCGTAGCCATGCTTGACTAGATATGCAAACATCTTTTCCTTCAAGTGATATCCTTGATGGTCCGCACCCAAATAGATCTTCATATG
>JBKGVB010000016.1:0-3640 GCA_046462475.1 Saccharimonadales bacterium (SeqCode)
TGGTACACCCGACAGGATTCGAACCTATGGCCTTCGGCTCCGCAAGCCGACGCTCTATCCAGCTGAGCTACGGGTGCAAACGTATGAGCGTATTGCTCATACAATGTAACTTGAAGGTGCCTTCACTTGTATCAAGCGAACAGAGCCTAGTGTAGCATAACAGAGGTACTTTAGGCAATATTAGATATGTAGTTTATGAACAATACGATCAAATAGGTCGGGGTGAACTTCTTGCATAGGGAGATATGCTCCAAGGAGATCAACTAAACGCTCACCAATCTCTGCCGGAAAGTAGACTACGACACTTGGGCGAAAGCGCTTTACAGGAATAAGCGACAGGGAATTGAGCGCGCCGTCTTGCATAACCCCAAATGTCTTAAATTCGCCCATTGGGTGAAGCTGCTCGTTGATATAGAGTCCTTTTTCACTTACTACATACGTCAGCTGGCGAGGTGGACGGTGCGAATACACGAGCAATGCCGCCGCCATAACGGGGATCAAAATAGCAAATGTAATCGACTTCATGAGAATGGCCACTGCCATAAGTCCAATGACAACAACAGCAAAGCCTATGTACCAAATTGGTTGCTTGCCATGCTGTAGATATTCAGCAGCCTGCCACTGGACCGGCTCAATCGGAGGAAGCTCAGTTGGCTGATCCTGAGAAGGATCTGCCTCTTGCATCGGTATGCTCTCTTGGGGTGTTTGGTCTAGCTCTGGGACGGCAGTAGTCATGGCAGTTTCTGGCTGCATAACTGGCTGTGGCGCCTCTTGAGGCTGGGATGGGTTATTATTTACCTCGGGTTGCATGATTTTAGTGTAACACAAGCGGCATTTAGATCTACTCCTCGCCTCTGTTTTATGCTACAATTAACCAAGTCGTGCCGCCAGGGAAAGAGCAGCCCATCCCGAGTGATTTATTTACTCTCATGGCGCGAGGAGAAAAATCTGCGTTTTTCTCATAGAAATTGGAGGAGTACCCAAGTGGCTGAAGGGGACGGTTTGCTAAATCGTTAGTTCGGGGAAACCTGAAGCGGGAGTTCGAATCTCCCCTCCTCCGCCATAAAAAATGAGTCTCGATTGAGACTCTTTTTTATGGTGACATAAGTCGGTACTAGACGTTTGTTCCGCCACTGCCGCCGTTAGTAAAGGTTCCGAGTACGAAGTTGATGATTGCGTAGCTCAAAATAGCGATAATAACACCGACGATCGCGTAGAGAATAGTATTCTTCGCCGCAGTCACATTTGCCGAGTTACCTCCTGAAACAACATAACGCAACCCACCGATAATGATCATGATTACCGAGATAGCGCCAAGCACAAAGAGCAGGACGTTGGTGATCGTCTGGAAAACGCCCGTACTACCAAAAAGATTGGCAGATTGGCCAGTGCCACGAGCGGCATTCGCACCGTCTTGGATTGACCCGACAGCGCCAACCGCTGGTACAGCAACAAACAGAACAGCAAAAGCAGCCGATACTATAGCTGGAGTGAGTGATTTTACGACGTTCTTTATCATACGTAACTCCTCTTTATATTCTAATTGGACAAATTGAAATTTGGCGGAGAGGGAGGGATTCGAACCCTCGAAGCCTTTTACAGCTTGCCGGTTTTCAAGACCGGTACCTTCAACCACTCGGTCACCTCTCCATATATTATTGATAACAGTGGTTACTGGGCTATATTTTATCAGACTTTACCGTGGTCGTCGAATGGTTGTCGTGCAATTATGGCAATTGAGACGTTTTTCGCACCATTTGCCTGCAAAACTTCGGTACCGTATTGCATTGTCGCCCCGGTTGTAAAAACATCATCAATGAGTAGATACTGCCTTGTACTATCGAGTGGTGCTTTACACAAAAAAGCTTCGCGGGCCTGAGCAAATCGTGCCTTCTTCGATACCCCGCGCTGCTTTGTCGCTGTTTTGCGTTGAAGCAGGGGGCTAAATCGCAAGCCTCGCCGCTTTGCAAATTGCCTAGCTACCAGCCTAGCGTGGTCGTACCCACGCTCACGCACATGGCTTGAGATCGTAGGAATCGATACAACCACTGTTTCCGGATCAAGGTCGGGTACAACGGCATCGAGCAGTTCAGCAAGGTGCCTATAAGCATACCGCGTACGCTGAAACTTAAAACCATCGATAAGAGACTCCAGCGCATCACTCCGCTCTCCAACGCACCATGCGTTCTGATAGGGCACATGGCATTGCAGGCAAACTCCTCGATTGCTTGGCCTCAAACAAACAATACAGCCAGAAAATGTCTCACTAACGATGTCATATTTACAATTATCGCACAGAAGTGTACCTTGCTTATTGCATCCATAACAGTAGTGGGGAGCAATCAATTGAAGTAGAGAGTCAAGCATTGTGTTTTTTACGTTTGAGGCGCCTCCTTTGTTGATTATACGATCATACCGCGGTATACTGAAGGGGACTATCTGTCAATAGAGCCTTAAATGGAAGTGGAGGAAATTTATGGCCCGTAAACAAAATGACGATCTGCTTATCGAGGACGAACTGGCTGCCGCCTTTCTGAACGACGACGATCAAGACCAACAGGCGCCGGTAGCACAGCCTGCAAACGATGCTGCACAAGACCAAAGCTGGGATGATACCGAGGAAGATTTTCCAGGCCAACTGGCAGTTGATGTCTACGAGACTGAAGAAAAGCTCGTTGTTAAAGCCCGCACAGCAGGTGTAAACAAAGAAGATCTTGATGTCAGCATCTCTGATGGTATCCTGACAATCTCAGGCACGCTATCAAGTGGTGACGATGCCGAAGCAACCAACTGGCATATTCAAGAATGCTACTGGGGCGAATTCAGCCGTACAGTTGCCTTGCCAGTTGCCGTAAAGGAAGACGAAGCTGCAGCAAGCCTAAAAGATGGCGTTCTAACTATTGAATTCCCTAAGGTACAGCAAGAACAAGCAAAGAAGATTGCGATTCAATAAGCAATCCCCTCAGCCACATAATAAAACTCGCTTCTAGAAGCGAGTTTTATTATGTATGTTTATATAAAAATAGCCTCCGGGAAGGGAAGCTATTTTATAAACAAGAAGCTCTTACTACTTAGTAAAGCTGCCAATAACGAAGTTGACTACTGCAAAGGCAAGTAGCGCTACGACAATACCAACGATTGCGTAGAGGATAGTATTCTTCGCACTTGTTACAGCACCACTGTCACCGCCTGATACGGTGTAGCGGATACCACCAATGATCAGCATAATGACTGAGATAGCACCGATGATAAAGAGGAGCACGTTGGTAATAATCTTAAAGACACCTTGTGATCCAAAGAGATCAGATGACTGATTGTTACCCTGTGCACAGTTTGCGCCGTCCTTGATCGACAGGTTGTCACCATTGCTAGTAGACGAACATGCAGCATAAGCCGCTTGCTGAGGTAGGGCGACAACGGCACCAAACGCAAGTACTGGTACAAGCAGTAGTCCAGCTAGCATATTTTTGATAGTAAATTTCATATATCGTTTATTCCTTTCTTACGATTCTCTGTTACGGTTATATCAGATAATCAATGGTTTGTTAAGGGGTTATTTACTTAAATGCGCCCAGTACGAAGTTGACGATCGCATATGCCAGAATAGCTACCACTAGGCCGACTACGGCGTAGAGAATGG
>JBKGVB010000017.1:0-16614 GCA_046462475.1 Saccharimonadales bacterium (SeqCode)
TATACCGTCTTGATGGCCTCGCGGCGCTCCTTGTTGCGCTGCTTGAGCTTGTCGAGACGGGCCTCGACGAGGATGCGACGACGCGCCCGAGAACTGAGCTGATCGATTACTTTCGGGTTGACGGTTGTCACGCCAACCACCTCCTTTTTCGAATTGTTGAAGAGCGTAGTTATTATACAATTTTACTTTTGATAAGTAAACTATCTACTGGTAAACAAAAGCGTATAATAAGATATATGAAAGCAGGTCGGAGTGAATAGGGAGGGTGCATTCGAGCGAGTACGCTGGGCGCTTGGAATTGGACTTAGTGTATTTCTCATTGTGGTGTGGTTTTACGATCGCCAGGCAACCAACCATGGCAGCTGGTCGCTTTACGATATTTTCCCCGTCTTTGGACTACTGGCATTTACCTTGATGTGGACACAATTTGCCCTCGGTGCACTACGTCGGCTATTGAAGATCGAGGCAAAACGCTCACAATACATGACCGTCACGGCGACTATCGTACTAGGTCTTTTACTTTCGCATGTTGGCCTACTGTGGTTTGCATTATGGCGAGATGGCTTCGGTCTGCCGCCTCAGAGTTATTTGACCGTGTACTCATACAAGCTACTCGCCGTACTGGCTGGAAGCTTCGGGCTGGCGGCGTTCTTAGTCTATGAGTTGAAGCGGTGGGTATATAAAAACGCTGCTTGGTGGAAATATATCGAGTGGCTACAGATCGTAGCACTTGTAGCGATATTTTATCATTCGATGGAGCTTGGGCGAGAAGTACGACTGGAGTGGTTCCGAGTACTGTGGTGGGTGCTTATTGTCACGCTTGTCGGAAGTGCCGTGTATAATTATGCATACGATTACAGAAATAAACTGAAGGGGGAAGAGCGTGGCGTCAAAGAATAGTGGAGCTGTATGGATTATTGCGGCTGCGGTTGCAGTGTTGCTTATCGGTGGAGGTACTTATTGGATTATCCATCAGTCATCTCAGACTCAGCAGAAAAAGACCGCATCTGATAAAACTTCTCAGCAAGCAGATCACGGCGCATCTGCAACGGTGACGATCGTGTATGGTAATAGCGGATTTCCATCGGAAACCTTCATGGTGAAGGCTGGGGGGGCGGTGACAGTCAAGAATGATTCAAATCACGATCTGGAATTCTCTTCAGGTCCTCATCCGACCCATACCGAAGAAACGGAGCTTAACATGGGCGTACTCCATCCAGGGGAATCGGGCTCATTTAAGGTAACAAAAGTTGGTACATGGGGCTTTCATAACCACTTCAAGGAAGAAGATACCGGAAGCTTGATGGTAATGTAGCATGCAGGCAATTTGGAATGATACTGTCATCGCGGAAGCTACAAAGGACGATCTCATTCGGATCGAGGGTAACTGGTACTTTCCACCTGAAAGTATCAAAGAAGAGTTCTTGCGGCCAAGCGATCATCACACCACATGTTTTTGGAAGGGCGAGGCGAGCTACTACGATATTGTTGTTGACGGTCAGACGAACGAGTACGGCGCATGGTATTATCCAGCTCCGAAAGAGGAGTCTATTCCTCGGGTGAAGAAGGATTTTACGGATTATGTAGCATTTTGGAATGGTGTCATCGTAAAGGAATAGACAGGGGGTCCTTATAAACCAAGGATACCGACTGATCGTGCGATCACAAGGGCAAGGGTGAACAGTGATATCATCGCCTGAGCGGCTAGCAGCAACTTGGCATGCCTGGTCAGTGGGTTGGCGCTGAGTGTTGCACCGTTGACTGAATTGATAATAGAAATATAGAGATAATCGATAAATTCTGGTCGCCAGTCTGGATATTCGTGTGGCATGCTTTGCTGGGTGAAATGGAAGTCTTTGTCGGCTTTGGTCCACTGATGATCGGTGAGGGCCGGGCTGTCGATCTCCCAATACCAAAGAGCAAATACTATGACATTTGTAAGGAAGATTGCCAGCGCGCTACCAAGGAGTGCTGTACCGTGTACGACGTTACCCTGAAGGAGTGCATAAATGACGAGGCCAAATGAGGCAAAGTTTGCCAAGGTAACAAATGCAATGAGAAGAGTAGCGACAGCATGCTGTATTTTGCGTCCTCGTGTTCTTTTGAATCCGGAGGAGAATCCAAGCACCAGGCCAAGCACTAGCTCGATCAGGATGATGACGTACTGCACCTCAGAAAATACATGGTTATTGATAAGCCAGACTACTACCTGGAGTCCGATGGCAATGAAAAGCGCGACTTGCGCCTCTATGAGCTCTGTGCGCGACGGGGCGACGGGGTCACTATGTAATAACATACATTTATGATACCACGAGGCTGCGAGAGGGCGATGCGGCACGGCACTTGCTGTATACTTGAAGTAATGGATCAACAACTTGCACTAGAGATCATGCTCGATGGTCAGAATGTATTTCTGACGGGAGCAGCAGGGTCGGGAAAGACGTATATACTGAATCAGTTTATCCGACTAGCAAAGTCGGAAGGCAAGCATGTTTCGGTGACGGCTACAACAGGACTTGCCGCGTCCCACCTGGGCGGTACGACTATTCATAGTTGGAGCGGCATTGGTATATACGATGAGCTGCCGGGTAATTTCGCGGATGGTATTTCGAAAGGTCGGCGTGAGATTATTGAAAAAACGGACGTCCTTATTATTGATGAGATATCGATGCTGCATGATTATCGGCTCGATATGGTGGATGTTGTCTGCCGCTCGGTGCGAGACGAACCTGACGCACCGTTTGGTGGAATACAGGTGATCATGAGTGGAGATTTCTTCCAGCTGCCGCCAATTAATCGTAATGATGCACGTGACGGACAATTTGTCGTAGAGAGTAATGCATGGCGCGAGCTTGATCCGGTAATTTGCTACCTGGGAGAGCAACACCGTCAGGATGACGAGCAGCTACTAGGGATCCTCGATGCGTTGCGCGCAGGGGACGTTCGACGTGGTCACGCGGAAGCATTGCTGGAGCGCGTTGAGATTCAGCCATCACCTGATGAACAAATGACAGAACTTCATACAACAAATGTTGATGTGGATGTATTGAACGAGCGAAAACTCGCCGAGATAGATGGCGACGAGGTGCATTTCGCACAGGTAACTACGGGTGCCGCAAATTATGTAGAGAATTTGCAACGCTCGGTGCTGGCGCCGCAAGTGCTGAAGCTGAAAGTTGGCGCGCTCGTGATGGCGGTAAAGAATAGTCCAGAGCGCAAGTATGTGAATGGTAGCTTGGGTGAGGTGATTGAGTTTGAACGTGGTACGGAATATCCTGTCGTTGAGTTTTCAAATGGCAAGGTAGTGACAATGCAGCCCGACACATGGGAGCTGCGCGATGGAGATAAAAAGCGTGCTTCAATCTCACAGATTCCTCTGCGCCTAGCGTGGGCTATTACGATTCACAAAAGCCAAGGTATGACTCTTGATCGAGCGCGGATTGACCTTAGAAAAGCATTTGTTGAAGGTATGGGATATGTGGCGCTCAGCCGGGTAAAAAACTTATACAATCTCTATCTGCACGGGATTAATCAGATGGCGCTGCGTGTCAGTCCGGTGGCGCTGGAGATCGATACGCTGCTGCAAAACAGGGCGGCAAGTGATGCAAAAACCTATGCTCATCTTCGTCAAAATAGCGAAAAGCGTGCGAAGCTGCCGCAAAAAAAGACTGCAGGATCAGGATCGTGGCAGGATAAGATTGCGAAAATGCGCGAGACGTATCCCAATGCTTATAAACCATGGCAAAAATCTGATGACGATCTGCTCAAGCAGGAATTTCATAACGGGGCTGCGATCAAGGAATTATCTGAAAAACTAGGACGACATGAGGGAAGTGTCAAAATGCGCTTGCAAAAGCATTTTGGCGAAGACGTAGTACAATAGATAAAGACGTATGCCACAAGCAACAAAGCCAAAATTTTCAAAGAGATTTCTCTGGGGCGCCTCAATCGCCGCACATCAGGTTGAGGGGAATGCGCATAATCAGTGGACCGAGTGGGAGCATGAAAGTGCTAAGACAAATGCAGCCCGCGCGGAGTATCAGTATAACGATCTTGATTCTTGGCCAGAAATAAAACACGACGCGAAGAAGCCTCAAAATTATATCTCAGGCCGCTCAACTGAACATTACGAGCGGTACGAAGAAGACTTTGATATTGCAAAAAAGCTTCGCTTGAATGCACTCCGATTCAGTATAGAATGGTCGCGCATCGAGCCTCGAGAGGGCGCCTGGGATGTGACGGCGATTGAACATTATCGTCAGTATATCGCCAGTCTCAAGGCCCGCAATATTGAGCCAATGATGACGTTGCTTCACTTTACATTGCCGACATGGTTCGCCGAGAAGGGCGGTTTTGAAAGACGCTCCAACGTAAAGTACTTTCTTCGGTATGTCGAGAAAATGATCGGAGAGCTTGGCAAAGATATTAAATACATCATCACGATCAATGAGCCAGAAGTATACGCGACCGAGAGCTACTATCTGGGAAATTGGCCGCCGCAGGTCCAGAGTAAATGGCTGTGGTGGAAAGTTGTGAGGAATCAGCTATATGCGCATAGAAAAGCAGCAAAGTTGATTCATGCCGTGGGCAGGCGATACAAAGTATCGATTGCCAAAAATTCCGCATATTTTTATGCTGGTGATGATGCCTGGCTTACCAGAGTGAGTGCGCACGTGGCGCAGTATTTTCAAGACGACTACTTTTTGAAAAAAGCGTACAGGTACTGTGATTTTATAGGAGTAAATTATTATTTCTCCAATCGTGTGTATGGATACCGCATCCATAATCCAGATAAGCAGGTGAGTGATCTCGGCTGGGATATGCAGCCTGAGAATCTTCAGTATGTTTTGGAGCGACTGCACCAAAAATACAAGCTGCCATTGATTGTGACGGAAAATGGCCTCGCGGATATGGGAGATGCGAAACGAAAATGGTGGCTCGGTAAGACAATATTAGCGCTGCAGAGTGCACTTGAAGAAGGGGTGCCAGTCCTCGGATATTTTCACTGGAGCCTGATCGACAATTTTGAATGGGCGCACGGCAAGTGGCCGCGATTTGGATTGGTGGAAATTGATTATCAGACAATGGAGCGCCGAATTCGACCAAGTGCAGTATGGTTGGCACGAATATTGAAGCGATTACAGGAGTAAAAACGATGGACAGAATTGGAGCAAAAATAGTTGTTATCGGTGGTGGGACGGGAAGTTTTACGTTGCTTCGGAGCCTAAAAAACTACTCACGCGCGATTACGGCGTTGGTAAATATGGCCGACGATGGAGGCTCTACTGGAACATTGCGCGATGAACTGGGCGTTTTGCCGCCTGGTGATGTGAGGCAGTGCCTTGTGGCACTTTCGGAGTCGGAGCGCGTGCGTGACTTGTTTAATTATCGATTTGAAGAGGGGAGTTTGTCGGGCCATGCTTTTGGCAATCTATTTCTCAGCGCGCTCGAAAAGATGACGGGAAGTTTTGGTGCGGCTGTAGAGACGGCGAGCGAAGTCCTCAATATAGTTGGACGAGTTGAGCCAGTTACGCTCGATCAAGTGACGCTGATGATGAAGGATGCCGATGGCAATGTGACAAAAGGTGAATTTGAGATTGGGCATACGGATTTTGGCGACGCGAAGCGTCCGCAGATGTGGCTTGAGCCGACACCGACTTTGAATCCTCGAGCACGAGAGGCAATTTTGGCAGCTGACCTGGTGGTAATTGCACCGGGCAATATGTATGGTAGCCTAGCGCCTGCACTGATTGTGCCTGGTATGAGCGAAGCCCTAAATCAGACAAAGGCAAAAAAGATCTATGTCTGCAATCTTGTGACAAAGCCAGGTCAGACCGATGGGTTTGATGTTGTCGACTTTGCTGATGAGATCGAGCGACTGGGTAATCTGACGCTCGACTATGTCCTCTATAACAATAGGCAACCAAGTGCCGCCTTGCTCGAGGCATACGCCAAAGAGGGCGAATACGGCGTAGTGTTTGATAGAGAGAAGCTAGCGGGCAAGTCCTACGAGGCAATTGGTGGATCTTTTGTGTCAAATGAATTCACTGCGGCAAATTCCAGCACGTCTGACCCTATCGCAGCCATCCGTACATTGATTCGCCACGATCCCGATGCAATCGCCAGGGCCCTAATGAGAGTGTATTTTGAATAATGAGACGACTGTACGTTCTTGATTTTGACCGCACGCTCGGTGATACGAATGCGCTCAACGATGCTTTGATCCGGCTTGTCGGTACGATGTATCCAGGGCTTGAGAAGGAGCTGCTCGGGCAGGTGCAAGCAGCCGAGCGTGATGGGGCGTCATTTGTAACGCTTGATGCGGTGCAAAACTTGCTGGAGCCGGAGGAGTATGCGCAGCTCTGCGAGAAGTTTCTTGAAAGTCAAAAAGATGATGAGTATTTGCTTCCCGGAGCAAAAGCTCTACTGGAGTATATAGCCACGAATGGCTACGATGTACGGATTGTTTCTTACGGAGAGCCAGTGTGGCAGGAGCTTAAATTACGCGCCAGCGGCCTGGCTGATAGCGTGCCATTCTTGATCGTTCCTAATCCCAGCAAGTCGGCTACCGTGCTTGAGTGGCGCCAGGATGATGGGACATTTATAGTGCCTGGTGCAGAGCAACCTAGGCCGTACGATGAAGTGGTAATTGTCGACGACAAGGCGCGCGCCTTTGGAGTGTGGGATGAAGGCCTGGTGGGTTATTGGGTCAACTCTGGCGGGGAGTTGCTCCCTTCGCAGCAGGGTGAGGTGCCTGAGGGCGTTCGGACGGCTCGTTCGTTGCAAGAGGTTATTGCGAGTGAAGCGGCTAGAAGTGCGTAGTAGTATGCAGGGATAATCAAACGATACCTCTTGATAAGGCGGCGCGTAGCCGCCTTATTAGTAGGCTTATCCCCAAAAATGTGGAAAAGTGTGTCATTTACGAAAAAGTGTAAAAATGGGGGTTGCAGTGGGTAAAAGTGGAGTGTAGACTATGAGCAGTGGGTTAGAAAAACAAACAACCACAGCAAATTAAATCCACTCCGCGGATCACCATAGGGTTACCTCAGTGAACATAGACTACTTCGTACGAAAACTTGACGACAAAAATCGACTGACAATTCCGGTCGAACTTCGTGAAGAATTCGAAAGTGGGGTAGTAATTACTAAGGGCTTTGGTGATTATCTGCACCTCTATCCGAAGAAGGTCTGGCAAGATAAGATCGAGCCAGAGCTTGAAGGTAGCTTACTCGACGAGAAAGTCGCTGATCTGAGTGTTCGATTCCGAACCGGCAAGACAGAGGCAGAGCTCGATCAGAAGCAGGGCCGCGTGACACTAAAACAAGCACAACTTGAATTCGCGAACATCGATCGAGAGATTGAAGCGATTCGAGTCGGTAGCTACTTTAGGATTGTTGCACATTAACAAACGAGAAAAACCTCGAGACCACCTATCCCGAGCACTACATGTGGTAGCCTAGAACACGAAAAACATCTAGGTGTACCTTCCTCAAAACACACCTCCCAAAAAACTCCACCTCACACATAAGTCTCTCAAATCTTCACGTATGACTCACACAGTGAATCAGTGAAGATACTTATTTACAAAAACAAACACATGCGAAAACAAAAAAACGTAGTGCCGGGTTAGGTGATCTCGAACAAACTATAGAAGGGAAGACTCCGTCTTCTTTATCTGATGAAGCTTGGCTTTCGCCTCATGCTTCGCGGATGGTACAATTGCTATAGTTTATGAGTATTAAAGAACATCCACCACGAGTTCATATACCGGTTTTACTGGAAAAGACACTAGAGCTGCTTAATCCGAAGCAGGGCGAGTCGTATCTCGACTTAACTGCTGGATATGGCGGGCATGCAAGTGCTTTTTTAGATACAACAACTAATTATATTGACTCTGTTCTTTGCGACCGAGACCCTAACACGGCTCGGTACTTAGAGAACCTGACAAAACAAGGTGCTCGATTACTGCAAACCGATTTTGGTTCGGCTGCTCGTCAGTTGGCCAGCGAGGGCAAGCAGTTCGACATTATTTTGGCAGATTTGGGGGTGTCGTCACCACAGCTCGATGAACGAGCACGAGGATTTTCATTTCAAGGTAGTGGCCCACTCGATATGCGAATGGATACACGACAGGATTTCACCGCACGTGATATCGTGAACCAGTATTCCAAGGAAGACCTGGAGCGCATTATCATACGCTACGGTGAAGAGCCGCGACCAATTGCACGTCGTATTGCACAGGCAATTGTGGCTTCACGACCACTTGAAACAACTGAGGATCTCGCTAGCGTCATTGCGGCTACAATTCGTGGTCCACGGAAGAAAATTCATCCGGCCACGCGTACCTTTCAGGCACTTCGTATCGAGGTAAATGACGAACTCGGACAAGTTGAAATGCTACTTTCGCTATTGCCGCAACTACTGAAGAAAGGCGGAAGGGTAGGTATTATCAGCTTTCATAGTCTCGAGGATCGACTCGTCAAGCGCTATTTTGCCGAACAAACGGCAGATGGTCTTGAAGCAGAGCTCGAAGTCATTACTAAAAAGCCTATCGCGGGTGCCACTGACGATGTTCACAATCCGCGTGCCAGGAGCGCAAAGCTTCGGGTCGCCGTGAAAAAATAAACAAGAAAGGGGAATGGGTATGCCAATCCACATCCCAGTACAGAGCCAAGACGCAACAACACAGGTTGTCGTTCGACTCAAATAATAAGTAGTTTCTTAGGGGCCGTTTCGGCGGCTCCTAAGAGCCAAAACAAACATAAACATCCACCACACCATGACGTATCAACGAACCACCACTTTTAATCGACGTGCTCAGAGTTGGAACCGCAATCAAAATCGTGCGCGCTTTAGCTCGGCTGTCAAACTTGGCCCTGTGACTCATACGGTGCTTGTCGCACTTATGATTGCAGTGCTCGGCTTGATATACTTAACACAGGCGACGAAAGCAACGGGCTTTGACTATAAAGCTCAGGCAATTGATGATAAGATTGCGAGCCTTGAGAGTAATAAGACAGATCTCGAAGTCGAGAACGCTCGACTCACAGCACTTAAGGCAGTGAAGAATAGCAATGTCGCTAAAGCAATGACCGAACCATCCAGTACGAAATACGTAAGCGAATAATTTATGGGAAATCTTCCGACACCACATAAGCGAATCCGTTTTTTAACGGGTCTTTGCTTTTTTGTGATGGCGTTATTTATTGTGCGCTTATTTTACCTCCAGGTTATCCGATATGATTTTTATGCTCAAGCTGCCGAACAGGATCAGGTAAAGAGCCTTATTATTCCAGCACAGCGCGGTGAAATCTATGCCATGGACGGCGACACGCCGACTTACTTAGCGCTCAATCAGGCGGTCTATACGGCATTTGTGAACCCACAACAGGTCACAAAGCCAGATGCTGTCGTAGCGGCGCTTCAGCAAGTCGCTGGGGGTAATACAGTGTCGCATTTATCCGATCAGGTGAACGCAAAGCAATACCAGTACCGTGTGGTGGCGAAAAACGTGTCACGTCAGCAGGCAGAACTACTGAAGAAAAAGAATCTTGCCGGATTGGGATTCCAGGAAACGACCAAGCGTGTATATCCAGAAGGCGAGCTCGCTTCTCAGGTGCTTGGCTTCGTCAATGCCAACGGACAAGGTCAATACGGCGTAGAGCAGGCGCTTAACGACGAGCTAAATGGTAAAGACGGCTTGCTTCGTGCGACAACCGATGTTAGTGGTATTCCGCTCACAATCGGAAGTCACAATACACAAGTACCCGCGCAAAATGGTAAAAATGTCGTACTGTCGATCGATCGTAATGTTCAGGCATATACCGAGCAGACACTTTACTATCAGGTAAAGAAAATCGGTGCCAAAACTGCGAGCGCCGTGGTGATGGACCCGCAAACTGGTCGGGTGCTGGCGATGGCAAATTTCCCAACTTATAATCCAGAAAATTATAATCATGTCACAAACGCTCAGGCATTTGACAATCAGGTGATTACAGAGCCATATGAGCCAGGATCAGTCATGAAGACATTTACGATCGCGACCGGTGTTGATAAAGGGGTCATTACTGCAAAATCAACCTATAACAATACCGACTCAATCAATGTCGACGGCGCGGTTATTGGCAATGCTGAAAAGGGCGTGACAGGCATTATTACTATGCAGACGGCCCTAAAATATTCGTTGAATACAGGTATGGTCACTGTCGCAGAGCGCCTTGGCGACGGCAATAATATTACGCTTGGTGCCCGCAACACAATGTATGACTATCTTCATAATCGCTTTGGACTAGGCAGAAGTACGGGTATTCAATTGGCGGGCGAGCAGGTAGGTGAGGTAATTCCTCCTGACAGTGTGCAAGGAAATGCAGTGCGATATTCGAATATGTCGTTTGGCCAGGGTATGGACATCACCATGCTACAGGTAGCGGCGGGATTTTCGTCGATCATCAATGGCGGCGAATACTATCAGCCGACGGTACTTGCAGGATCGGTGGACGAGGACGGTAATTTCCATGAAAATCCGACCCCAAAGCCACTCAGGCGCACGATGTCTGAAAGCGCATCGGCACAAACACGGCAAATGGTGCACTTAGCCCGTACTGACTTTTTCCCAGGTATCGATAAGAAGGGGTATTACATCGGTGGTAAGACAGGAACTTCGCAAACAATCGATCCGCGTACCGGCAAATATATCGACTCAACGACCGTCGCGAGTTATCTCGGATTCGGTGGTGATACCAAGCCCCGATATGTCATAATGGTACGAGTGGCTGCACCAGGCAAAAACTTCCAAGGAAACACCGATGCAATGCCAGTATTCACGAAGGTTTCAAACTGGTTAATAAACTATATGCAATTAAGGCCGGGTAATTAAAATGATACACACAATCACCAGACAAGAGATAGTCGATTCAATGAGTCATGTTGTCGTACTCAGCGTGGCGGCATTCGTACTTGCGATGCTGCTGACGCCAATTTATACATTTCTTGCGTATCGATACAAGTTCTGGAAGAAGCAGCGACAGTCGAGTACGACGGGTGAAGCGCTCGAAGTATTTACCAAGCTGCACGCGCATAAATTTAAGCGCTCCATTCCTACGATGGCTGGCGCTATTGGCGTGCTTGCAATCGTGGCCGTAACCTTTGCATGCAATCTCGATAGGGGACAAACGTACTTACCGCTAGCGGCGCTTATTGGCGGTGCAGCAGTCGGATTGATTGATGATATCATCAATCTTCGTGGAAGTGGTAGGGGCGTTGCGGGATTACGCTCGAGCATTAAATTCCTGCTGATTATCGCTATCGGTACAGTACTTGGTTACTACTTCTATGAAAAGCTTGGTTTCACAAGCGTTCATATACCACTCGGTGGTGATATCGATCTTGGCGTATGGATTATACCGCTGTTCGCGTTTATAGTGACGGCGACAGGAAATGCGGTGAATATCAGCGATGGACTTGATGGACTCGCAGGAGGCTTGCTGGCGACGAGCTATGGAGCATTTGGATTTATCGCCTTGTTGCAGGGTAATGGACTGCTTGCTGGTTTTTGTTTTACGGTAATCGGGGCACTTCTGAGCTATTTGTGGTTCAATATCCACCCTGCGCGATTCTTTATGGGTGATGTCGGTAGCTTTGCATATGGAGTAAGTCTCGGTGTTGTAGCAATGATGACAAATTCGCTCCTGTTGCTGCCGGTGATCGGCTTGCTCTTCGTTGTCGAAGCCGGGTCGAGCCTTCTGCAGATCACGTGGAAGAGGCTCTTTCATAGAAAAATATTCATTTCTGCGCCAATCCATCATCACCTAGAAGCAAGTGGCTGGCCAGAGACTAAGGTAACAATGCGCTTTTGGGTAATCGCTTGTGTGACAGCATTCTTTGGTGTACTGATCGCGATGGCGGGAGGCTACGTTTAGCAATGGATCGTCGCGCGCGAAAAGAACGTCCGGTGGCCACGACGCGCAAGCATCGTCCGGACTATCAGATCATTCTTTATATGGCGCTTTTGATGCTGCTTGGGCTTGTAACGATGTATGCGATTGGTCCGCAGCGTGCACATATTCTCAATCTTGGCGGCGAGGCAAATATTAGTGACTCCTACTTCTTCGTAAAGCAGGCGATCGCACTTAGTCTTGCGTTGGTAGGATTCGCCACTATGGCGTATTTGCCGTACCGCTGGCTTCAGCAGAATGCCTTGAGACTTCTATTGATTGGTCTTGGGGCCTGTGTCGTCTTGTGGATGGCGCACTTGCTCCATATGCCGTTTGCGCCGTCGGTGAATGGTGCCGTGCGGTGGTTCAACCTAGGCCCCCTCGGAAGTGTGCAACCGGCAGAGTTTTTGAAGTTTTCTGTCGTAGTGTTTGTGGCCGGGCTTCTTGCTGTGCGATATCGGGAGGCAAAGGTAAATGATCGTGACGCAACTCTTGTTCCCGTGGGTGCTCTCTTGGTGCTTCTGATGATCTTTGTGGTGATTCTACAGAAGAATATGAGTACCGGTATCATCATTGCGATGATTATTATGGGCATGCTTTTTGCGGCGGGACTGAGTCGAAAGATTATCACGATTATTATTGCTGCTGGCGTGATCGGAGGTATCGGTCTCATTCTGATTGCTCCACACCGTATGGCTCGTGTCGCGACATTCTTGCAGGGAGATTCAATGAGTACAATTACCGCTGGCAATGATCAGGATTTGCAGGCACGCCAGGCACGAATCGCTATCGGTAGTGGGGGAGTTATGGGCGTAGGAATCGGTAATAGCGTCCAGGCTACTGGATACTTGCCAGAGTCTACGAATGACTCGATCTTCGCAATCATGGGTGAGACATTTGGCTTTGTCGGTCTTGTTGTGATCCTAGCGATATTTACCGGCTTGCTGTTGCGACTTCTCAGGGTGGCCGATCACTTGCCGCAGATGTGGATGAAGCTGGTGACGGTGGGGATATTTGCTTGGCTCGTGGCGCATATCTTTATCAATGTCGCATCGATGGTTGGTCTAATACCGCTAACAGGAGTCACGTTACCGCTTGTGAGCTTTGGTGGTACGAGTATGGTCTTTATCGCAGGGGCACTTGGGCTCGTATTTCAGTTGTCAAAATATACAGTCAATACAGTAAACGCAGAAGGAGAACAGTATGAAGGTACTGACAGTAGGCGGGGGATCGGGCGGACACGTTACGCCGGTAGCCGCGGTACTATCGGAGCTCGCTAAGCTTACAGACGAGAAGCCTCAGGTTCGCATGTGGTGCGACCGAAAATTTTCCCGTCAAGCACGCGAGACGATGCGACGGGTAGAGGGCCTCGACATTCGAGTTGATGTAATAGCTTCAGGCAAATTGCGGCGCTATCATACGCTGCCACTATGGCGTCAAGCTTTGCGGCTGCGGACTATCGTGTTGCCAAACATTCGTGACGGGTTTTTTATTGCAGCAGGAATTGTGCAGTCATTTGTGAAATTAGTCATCTGGCGTCCAGATGTTATTTTTTGCAAGGGCGGCTACGTATGTCTGCCGGTCGGTATTGCAGCACATTTGCTCAAGATTCCGCTGGTACTGCATGATTCAGATGCGCATCCTGGTCTGACAAATCGTGTCCTGTCTCGCTGGGCTGTGCGTATCGGTACTGGAGCACCTCTTGAGCATTATCCATATCCGACTTCGAAAACTTCCTACGTGGGTATTCCTGTTGATGCTCGCTTCCGAGTGTATTCAGACGAAGAGCGTGCGCTATATAAGCAGGACCTTGGCTTTGATAGCCAGCGACCACTTGTCGTGATTACCGGTGGTGGGTTAGGGGCTCAGTCTATCAATAATGCTGTCGTGAGCTTACTCGATGAACTACTGGCAAAATGTAATATCCTGCTTATTTCTGGTACGAGGCAATTTGCGGAGTTGCAGAAAAAGACCGCAGACTTCGATCAGTCGCAGTTTCAGCTTCATGGGTTTATTAGTGACAAAATGGTGGAGACACTTGCCGCTGCAGATCTTGTGGTTGCACGTGCCGGTGCGACCACACTACTGGAGCTTGCTGCTCTGGCGAAACCAACCGTGATCATTCCGAATCCGTACCTGACAGGCGGACATCAACTAAAGAATGCTGCAGTCTACACCGCGAAAAATGCTGGAATTATCGTTGACGAAGAGCTGCTTGCGGCGAATCCACAGAACCTGCTTGATGCACTGAGTGAGCTTATAGAAAACCCAGAGGAACTCGATCGTATGGGTAAGGCCATTCATCAGTTTGCTAAGCCGCATGCTGCAAGCGACATGGCAAAGATGGTGCTCGAGGCTGGAAAACATAACCATAAAGCACTCTAAACTGTTACAATACGTATAAAGTAACCAATACAAATAATCAGCATGAAGAAACTATTTTCAAGGAAGCGAAATGCTCGTGAGCTGCCAAATCGTCGGCAGCAGCTTGCTGCTGAGCGGCAAGCCGAGCAGCTGACAGTAAACAATTTTCGGCAAGGTCGCACCCTCACCGGAAGTCGTTCGCCAGAAGTGGCAAGCAGCAACGAATACAACGCCGACTTCTTGTCTCCGCGTGCTCATGTTCATCATCTGACACGTCATCGTCGTCGGCTGGGCTGGCGATTCTTGGGTATTGTGATTGTTGTGGCGGCGCTATTCGTTTTCTTGAGCCAATCTATCGCGACCACGGAAGTGGTATCTGGCCAAAATGTAGCCATATCAAGTACAAAGACCGCCGAGTATAATGCTCGGATTCAGGAGTATCTAAATGGCCATCTTTTGCAGCGTTTACATTCGTCACTAAGCACCGACAGCCTCACATCGTATCTACAACAAAAATATCCTGAAGTTTCCTCTGTGAATGTCGTACTGACTGGTGAGGTTGGCGTCGCGCAAGCGAGTATTGCCTTGCGAAAGCCAGTTGCGCGGTGGGTCGTAAACGGCCAGACCGAGTATGTAGATGGCAGTGGCACGGTGTTTGATTATTCACCGTTTACCGAGCCGAGCGTGACAATCGTAGACGACAACCACTATACTGCAGGTTTCTCGGCGAATTTGGTTGCCAGCCACCGTTTCCTCACTTTTGTTGGTCAGGTCGTTGGTGATGCAAAAGAACGCGGCTATACGATCAATAAGGCCGAGCTGCCTGAGTTTATGACCCGCCAGCTCGAAGTACACGTAAGAGGCATTTCCTACGCATTTAAACTCTCTATCGATCGCCCGGCAGGGGAGCAGGTAGAAGATATGGATAGAATCATTCGTTACATGAAGCGTAAGGGTATTAGCCCCCGCTATGTTGATGTCCGGATAAAGGGCGAAGCGTACTACAAGTAGGGGAAGCTGATTATAAGTCCTCTCTACCCTGGCAGGGCTCATGTTCTATTTTTGTTCGATATTTGGTAAAATAGCAAAAAACTATATAAAAATATCAAAATAACAAAAAAGCAAATAGCAGGGGAAAGAGGGGAAAAGAGTAGGGGGAGTATAAAAATGAAAAAAAGCAAATGGCTGCACGATGACTGTGAAAAATATTACTGTGTGGATAACTAGCTGGGTCAAGCGTGACAAATATGACAACGCCGCGGAAGTGGTACTGATATACAGGATGCAGCACCAGGTATAGTAAAGCAGATACAAGCTTAGTGTAAATAAAATACAAAATGACGATATGTGGCACACATAGGCAAAAAGTCCCCCATTCGGGAGGTATGACGAATCATACCTTGTCAGATATATTTATGTCGTAAAAGGTATATTGTGCGACGTTAAGTTTATGTAAGGAATTTGAATGTGTATGCATGCCCTGCTGTGGTTTTTGTTTGTGATTTTTAGTCTTCACTATCATTTTTATGTACTCTTCCCGGCCATGGCTGCTAGCTATCTTGTCTGCGTATGTTTGGCGCTTATTTTGGCTATACGCGGCTCAAATCTGATATTTTAGCTATATATTACGAATCTGACCTCTTTAGCGACCCCTGTTTTGATCTATAGCGAATGTTCTATTTTTGTTCTATTAGTTTTCGAACAGAAAATATCCTAAAACAAAAGAGCACCCCGAGGTAGAAGGGGTGCTCTTTTGCGGTAGTCTCTTAGGCGCTCATACTAATAAGCGTCCAAGATCCTCCGTGGTTGTCGCTGCGGAGACGGAATTGGCTTTCGCCGTCCGTAACCGTAAAGATCGAGATGAGTCTCTCGCCTTTTTTCACCATACAGCTCAGGCCGGCGTCGATGAAGCGATAGGACTTGCCTTCATACTCCATACGGCGCGGATAGGCTGCCCTACCCTCCCGAAAGCCGATTGCGGTGATAGCGACTGGTTTGTTAATGGTTTGTGTCATAGTTTCACTCCCAAGCTCGGAATGATTCCGAGGCTAATATTTGATAATTAGCGAACGGATTTTGGAGTGATCCAGCGGTGGAAAGGAGTCTCATGACCGCTCAGAGACGGACTCTTTTTACCACGATGGAGGTGTTAGGGCGACTTTTTCGGTCGCTAATCGTTTTAAGCTTGTGAGTGAAAAGGTGTAATGGCTATACCCACCGACCAGTACTTACATAGCTATACCTATTGTAGCGTAGTGATCTGTTGCGCCGTCAACCGATGTGTTCAATGTAGAATTTACTACGACCTATCGATTTT
>JBKGVB010000018.1:0-36933 GCA_046462475.1 Saccharimonadales bacterium (SeqCode)
GAGGGATTCGAACCCCCGAATGCATGGACCAAAACCATGTGCCTTACCACTTGGCGACACCCCAATGAATTTACCCTTAAGCTCTATAAATATAGCATAAACTCGAGTATCTTACCACTAAAAAACCCGCCCCTTCAGCGTGATGGAGGAAGCGGCGGGTGTTTTTGTTGTCGTGGACAGATCGTATGGAAGTCGCTAGTGGTCGGCTGCTACATAATGCGAACGAGCTGCATTTGCCTGTGTGTGAGTCCGCTGCTCCACTCGATTGTTTCGCGAATTTTCTTGCCAATCAGATTTTGTCCGAGCGGACTATGAATTGAAATTCGTCCGTCGCTCGGGTCTGCCTCAATACTATCGACGAGCGTGTAACGGAAAAGCCTACCTTGCATGTCGATGAGTTCAACTACTGAACCAAGGCTGGCTCGCAGTGCATCTCGTTTTCGAGGAAATAGCTTTGCGCGCTCAAGGAGCTGCTTTTTATCTGCGAGTTCGCTTTCGATGATTTCAAGCTGTGCAAGCTTCTCGATACGCTCGAGACGTTGCTCGTGGTTGTCAATTTTGTCGAGATTTCGTATGTCAGCGAGTGCCATATCACGGCGATGCTCGAGCTTGGTAACAGATTTTTTAAGCTCTTTCATGCCCTTTTTACTGAGAAGAATAGTCGATGATGTGGTGGTTGGTTCCATAGTCTTCATGGGTGTCCCTCCTTTTTCTTGTTGTTTGGAGCGCTCTTTCGAGTGCGCTACATCACTACTTTACCTTCCTAGGCTGAAGGATTTCTGAGAATCAAGAAGATTGTGGTAAGAAAATGGTTACAGTAGTATCTTTGTCTGGCACACTTGTGATTTCAATAGTGCCGTCGTGGAGTTCAACGATCTTCTTAGCAAGGCTTAGCCCTAGCCCGTAGCCAGCCGCGTCGCCGGTCGTGCGAGATTTATCTCCGCGGTAAAAGCGTTCAAACACGTGCGGTAAGTCGGCAGCTGAGATACCCTTCCCTTTGTTGGAGACAATGATATGTGCGCCCTGTTCACTATCCTTGAGCTTCAAATGGACTTTCGAATCTTCGGGGCTGTAGCGCAGCGCATTATCAAGAATAATCATGAGTAGCTCGCTCATACTTGCACGGTTGGCACTAATGGTAATTGCTTTCTTGGGGGCATCCAGCTCAATGCGGTTCTTTTGTTTGTTGAGAACGTTGAGGGATGCTTTAGCGAGGTCTCCAAGATTAAATTTCTCTATCTTGAGTTCCGCGTAATCATGGCGCGATATCTGGAGTAGCATATGAGATAGATTACTCAAGCGGTTGACCTCTTCAAGGTTACTTTCAAGCACCTCACGCATGTCAGATTTTGTAAGGTCGTTGTCGCGCAGGGCAACCTCGAGTTCACTTTTCATAACTGCAAGGGGCGTGCGAAGTTCATGGGATGCGTCAGAGGTAAAGCGACTCACCGCCTCATGGGCTCTTTCGATTGGCTGGAGACTGCGCCTGGCGAGCAAATAGCTGACAATGCCTCCAAGCGCAAGAATGGCGACATTTGCGTAAAAGAGCGTAAGGAAAAGTCGCCCTTCTGATTGGTGCAGCTGGTCGGTACGAATAGCGTCAAAATCACGGTACGCGCCGCCCGGTACATTCGAAAAGATTTCTACCTGATCTTGGAAAATGCCTAGTCGGGCGCCGAGCTCGGTAGTTGAGATGTCATAGATTGCTACGCTAAATATAATGCTGATAATCATCAGGATCAGCAAATACCATCCGGTAAGCTTCAGCGTCGCCGATTCGAAGAGCTGCTTCATGATTTGGCGTTGAGGCGATAGCCGAAGCCGCGAACTGTTTCGATAAGATTCGATTTAAATGGCTTATCGATTTTAGTGCGCAGATATTTAATGTATACTTCGACAGTATTTGGCAGGATATCGGCGTCGTAATCCCAGACGTGCGAGATGATAGTATCTTTCGTGAGAATGCGGTTTTTATTGCGCATGAGGTACTCTAGCAGCCCAAATTCCTTTGTAGTCAGGCTAATAGATTTGCCTCCACGAGTGACGGTGTAGGCGATTGGATCGAGAGTTAGGTCGTCGGCTGTCAAAACGGTTGGCTCTTGCTCGTGGGGTCGACGCAACAAGGCGCGCACGCGTGCGAGCAGTTCTTCGATTGCGAATGGCTTGACTAAATAGTCATCAGCACCGCTATCGAGACCTTCTGTTTTGTCTTTCGTCTGGCCAAGTGCTGTCAGTAAGAGTACCGGTGTGTGAATTCCCTCTTCACGCATTGCTTTGACAATCTCGAGACCGCTGTAAGTGCCCGGAAGCATCCGATCGAGGATAACGACATCATACGGTTCGGTCGTCGCCATAGCATAGCCATCATCGCCGTCGTAACTTACATCGACAGCATAACTTTCCTGCTCTAAGGCGCGTTTGAGAGCGCGGGCAATCTTGTGTTCGTCTTCTACTACTAAAATTCTCATACTAATCTCATTATAGCGCTACATGGCTGAGATAATCCTGAGACATACGCGCATGCATTTATGCGTATCGTTCCGACCAGGTTTCCATATCTTGGATGATGGACTGGAGTGCTTTTCCCTTTTCGGTCAGCGTGTATTCACATCGCTTTTCGCTGGTTGCAAATGTTTTTACAATAATTCCTTCACGTTCAAGTGTTGCAAGTCTCGCTGATAGCGTACGAGGATTAATAGAGCCAACCATATCCTGAAGCTGGCAGAAGCGAACAGTTTTCTCGTTGAGAAAGAAACGCAGTAGCTGTGGCGTCCACTTGTCTCCAAGGATGCGGGTCGCTGCCTTGACGCAGCCAATCGATTGGTCCGTCACTGTATTCATACATATCACTATACATTGTCAAGTAAAAAGTGTCAAAATGCTTCAGACAGTGTATACTGACCTCATGAAAGTAAAAGTACAAGTAGACACGCAGACATTTGTTAGATTTTGGTTGGTAGTAATCGGCTTTATGGTAGCCGGCTTAATGATATACGGTGCTCGGAAGGGATTGATGATTGTTGGTGCGGCAGCATTTCTAGCGCTAGCCCTCAATGGCCCAGTGAACCGTATTACGAAGTATTTGCCGGGACGAAGCCGCGTCGGAAGTACAGCGATCGCATATCTTCTTGTAGTTGCGTTTATTGGTGGATTCTTATTCCTCGCAGTGCCGCCAATCGTTGAGCAGACAGCGAAATTCGCACAGACAGTGCCAGGACTGGTCAATAAGGCGACTAATAGTTGGCATAGCCTCGACAATATCATCAACACCTATCACTTGCGTCCACAGGTCGATCAAGCAGCGCAAAGCGTTAAAGATCATGCAACCAAGTTTGCTTCGGACGTAGGAACGAACCTACTGTCTGGTGTTGGCTCATTCTTTGGCTTCCTCAGTTCCCTCTTCCTCGTGCTTGTTTTGTCGTTCCTAATGCTCGTCGAAGGGCCGGAATGGATGAAGCGAATCTGGGGGCTATACCGCGACGAAGATCGCATGAAGCATCATAGGCGTACAGTAGTGCGCATGGGCGGCGTAGTCTCGGGCTATGTGACCGGACAGCTTACCGTCTCGGCACTTGATGGTCTCTTCGCTGGCCTCTTTGTATTTGTGCTGAGTATCTTTATACCGGAAGTACCATCAAACCTCGCGATGGCAACAGCAGCGTTAATGTTTATCTTCTCGATGATCCCAATGTTCGGTGCATTGATCGGTGCTGCACTCGTTGGTCTCCTGCTTGTGTTTAATTCTGTCGCTGCGCTGGTGATCTTCGTGATTTACTTTATTATCTACCAGCAGCTCGAAAATAATTTTATATCTCCGGCTATCCAGTCAAAGCGCCTTGAATTGTCTCCGCTTCTCGTGCTCGGGGCTGTCACGATCGGTGTATATGTATTTGGTATTGCTGGTGCGATCATCTCAATCCCGATTGCAGGATGTCTCAAAGTGCTATTTGAAGAGTATATGGATCACGCGAGAGCTGCACGCGAACGCAGCGAAAAGCCACTCGTTAAGCTAGCGAAAAAAGCAACGAATAAGTCGTAGATCTAGATTAAGCGTATTGCCACACGACGCCAGTCGGCTTGTCGAGTAGCGTGATGTGGTAAGTTGCTTCGAGCTCGTCGCGCAGCTCGTCAGATTTTTCCCAATCCTTAGCGTCGCGAGCGCGAGCGCGTTCTAGTATAAGCTGCTTTGCCTCATCTGGAATATCAGGAGTAGTCTCTAGAAGATGGAGGCCGAGTAACTCGTCGATGTCTGCTAGAAGATCGATTAAAGCCTGCTTGTCGACGATATTTGTGCTGTGCGATTCCAGCTGTGAGAACACCTCGTCAATGAGTCGCAGAGCTTCCGGGGTATTGAGGTTGTCATTGAGTGCTTCTTTGATCGCGCCAATTACCGCAAGTGACGGTGTATCCTGGGGCGTATCGACGTCATCATTTGTCTGATGGCGGAGCGCGGCGATATTTCGCCAATTGTTGAGGCGATTTCCTGCGCTTGTGAGAATCTCCCATGTGAAGTTACCTTCTGTTGCAAAGTGCTTTGAGAGAACCATCAGTTTAAATGCATCCATCGTATAGCCGCGATCTAGAATATCTTGGAGTGTCACAATATTTCCGAGGGACTTTGAGATTTTTTTGCCATCGATTTTGATATGGTTGTTATGAAGCCATATATTTGCGAACATCACTCCGGTAAGGCTTTCGGTTTGAGCAATTTCATTCGTATGATGGACAGGAATGTGATCAATACCGCCAGAGTGGATATCGATAGTATCACCGAGCGTTTCACGAGCGATAACTGAGCATTCGAGATGCCAACCTGGAAAACCTTTACCCCACGGTGAATCCCATTCCATGTCGCGCTTGCTATCTTTTGGGCTAAATTTCCAGACAGCAAAGTCGGTGATGTGCTTCTTGCCATCGACTGCCACGCGAATGCCGCCTTCAAGGCCAGCTACATCGAGCTTAGCGAGCTTGCCATACTCTTTAACTTTTGACGTGTCCATGTACATACCTTCACCCGGAATTTCATAGAGGTAGCCTTTTGCATCCAAAGCCTTGGCAAATTCGATCTGTTCATTGATCAGGCTCGTCGCTGGGACAAGATGGGTGGGCTGAAGTAAATCAAGCAACTCATAGCCCTCGTGGGCGGCGATGGCAGAATATTTCTTTGCGACGTCCCAGGCGGTAATGCCTTCGCGCTTTGCTCCTTTTTCCATCTTGTCTTCACCGTCATCATCATCGCTCGTAAGGTGTCCGACATCGGTGATGTTTTGTGTACGGATAACATTATACCCATCCGCGAGAAGTGTACGCTGCAAAACATCCCAGTAGATATAGCCGAGCCAGTTGCCGATATGGGGCTGCGAATAGACAGTAAGGCCGCAAGAATAGAATCGCACTTTCCCCTCTTCGAGCGGGTGCAACTCTTCGACTTGTCCTGTCATGGTGTTATGTAGCTTCATGAGATCTCCTTTAATGCTTTTTCTGTGGCGTTAAGGAGCTCACGACAGGTAGTGTCGTAGTCGTCGTAGATACGAAAACCAGCTGCATACGGGTGTCCGCCTCCGCCAAAGTACGCGGCAACTGTTTCTGCAATTGGTGAATTTGAGCGCAATCGTGCGGTTAATTTGCCGTCCGGATACGTTTTAATAACACACGAAAGCTCGACGCCTTCTACGAGACGCAGTTCATCGCCTATCAGCGCGCCGGGATTGTATTTATCGGAATATTGCTCAATCTCTTCGAATGGTACATGTACGAGTGCGAGCTTGCCGTCAAGAAAATACTCGATACGTTCAATGAGTTTACCCTTATATTCCAGGATTTCTGGAGACTTTTTCATGAACTCGCGGCGAGCGTCTTCGATATCGGCTACCTTTGCGCCAAGTTCTGTGAGCGAGGCTGCAATACGATAGCTCTCTGGAGTGACTGACTGCACGGTCAGGCCAAGGCTATCTGAGAGTTGCGCTTCCATGAGATGACGGGCTGCTGTCGCAGAAATAGTCCAGCCAGCAATCTGCGCGAGATGGAAAATAACTTCGCTTGTAGAAATAGCTGGTTCATTGAGGTATGAGTGCCTGAATGTAAGCGTGCTCTCGGTTGTATGGTGATCGATGACAAGTGTTGGATGAGAGTCGAGGAAAGATCGTACACCTGGTGTCTCGAGTACCTTTGTCAGCAATACGTCGGCCGAGGTGTCTACGACGATCGCCATGTCGGCATTGCTGTCAAAATCATTTTCTACACGATCCCAGCCAGAAATGTAGCGTAAATATTTGGGAATTTCGACCGGACAATAAAGAACAACTTCTTTGCCCAGGTCGCCCAGAATTTCTTCGAGAGCAAGAGACGAACCGAGCGAGTCACCATCTGGATTTTCAGCCTGGATAACAATAATTTTTTTTGCAGCAGAGATCAGTGTGATAGCTTCGTCAAACATTAAGCCTATTGTAACAGATTACAGCTTTCGCCGGCCCTCGAGTGCGTGACTGAGCGTGATTTGGTCGGCGTACTCCAGATCAACTCCGACAGGAATACCCCGTGCAAGCCGTGAGATGTCGACTTTTATATTAGATTCTTCAATGTACTTTTGCAGAAAGAGCGCAGTTGATTCGCCTTCGACTGAGGCGTTAGTAGCGATAATAATTTCTTTTACATCATCGTTCTTAATTCGTTCGATAAGTTCAGGAATATGTAGCTGCTCCGGGCCTATGCCGTCAATTGGAGAAATGGCACCGCCGAGCACGTGGTAGGTACCTTTGAAATTGCCGGTGCGCTCAAGCGCTACAATATCAAGCGGCTCCTCGACGACAGCGACGAGAGTCTTGTCACGGTTTGAATCGGTGTATAGCGGCGATATATCTTCGTCGGCATCGATGAGCGCGTATGTTACAGGACAATACTTGACGCCCGCATGAAGTGATTCAATTGCACTCGCAAGGTCTTGAGACTTTTGTGTGTTTTGACGCAGCAAATAATATGCATAACGCTCTGCCGTGCGAGCACCGACGCCTGGGAGATTTCCCAAGGCGTCAATGACATTAGTCAGTGCTTTTGGTAAGATGTCGGTCATAAGTTTTTCGCGTAGTCTGAGCAGAACCCCCCTAGAAAGGTATCTGCCTACTTGCATGACTACATGCCAGGGATATTGAGCCCGCCCATGAGCGGCTTCATTTTCTCAGCTGCGATTTCCTGTGCTTTTGCCATACCATCACGAATAGCAGATTCGATCCAGCCCTCAAGCTCCTCGATATCATCTAGGTCTACATAGTCAGGATTAATTTTAATATTCTCAACCTTCAGTTCCCCATTGATCGTAAGTTCAACTGCTGGGGTGTCGTCATCGCCACCAGCTGCAACAATAACTTTTTGCTTCTTAAGATCTTTCTGTGCTTTTCGAAGGTCATTCAGCATCTTCATTTGGTCAAACGCCATAGTAAATAATTCCTCTCTTTATTACTCTTCTACTATACGCTAATTGATGCCATTTTTGTAGAGGTAGAAACGAGCTGCGTGTGAAGACGTATCGGTGGTGATAATCTGATCAGGAATCTGCGTAAGAGACGACGAGGCGAGGGTGCTTCGTATGACAGCGCCGCCTATTTTTGTCGAGGAATCTGCAGTAACAAGTAGGTGTTGGCCACGGTAATAGGTGGCGAAGACCTTATAGAATTCAAGCTGGTCTTTTGCGACGAGAAGTGTCGTTTTGCGAGAGTTTTCTTCCTTGAGTGTTTTATTGAGCAGTGCCACATCTTGGGTGAAGGCTGAGGTAGCCGACGTGCTGTAATGATAGCCGTAAAAGAAATGTTCGATATTTGATACTGTCAGTCCGATAATGAGTACGCCGAGTGGTAGTAGGCCGCCAACGCGTGCATATGGATTTCGCGGAAAGAGTCCATACCAGCTACTAATGAGGTAATCGATTGCGAACGCAATGAGCAATACAAGAGGTACAAGGGCAAATGTCACTGCGGACTCGTTGAAAAGCACGATAGGTACGAGGATAATTGCCCAGATAGTCAGGATATAACTTTTAGCCGTATACTTTGCACTGAACAAGCGATAGAGTCCAAGAAGTGCGAGCAACATGATCGTTAGTCCGTATGCAGGATGCAGAACTTCACCATAGGTTGGAGTTATAAAACCTATGTATTGTTCGATAAGTTGTGTCCAAGAGATAGAACCTGCAAGCGCGTGAAGTCCGAGCAGCGACGGCATGAGCGATGGATGCGATATGGCGCCGATGATGAGCGGTATGAGCAGTCCGACGAACATTACACCACTAGTAATCAGTGCCCAGATCGGCTGCTTGAAGACGAGGAACCGGGCATGAGGATGGATGATGCACGTTATGGCGAGTGACAATACGACATATATTTCCAAGGGCGAATAAAGACTCAGAGCGCTGACGATACCTGCAACAATCAGCCATATTGGAGCAAATTTTTTCGTTTGAGCAATCATAGAGGCTGAAAAGAGTAGTGCTGCGTTCAGGAAAAGATAGTCGATCATTGGTGTTCCAAGTTGGCTGATCAGTAAGAATTGTCCAGTCGTGACAATAATCAAACTGGTGATAATAGCTACGTTGCGCCGGAACCAAAGCCTGAGCAGGCCATAGAGTAACGCAATGCTGGCAAGCGCCAAGACAAGAGACGGCAGTTTAATAGAAAACGGACTGACGCCGAATAGCTTGATACTACTATGCTGCAAGATATGATACGGTGCGTGTTCGAGACGAGGCGCATTCCTGCCAAGTATAACATCAAGGGGGGTCTGAGCGCTTATGACTGTTGATCGCATTTCCGAGTCTGAGACACCACCAGGTACATGAAGAGTGGCTGCAAGGAGCGTGATAAGCGCACTCACTATTACTATAAAACCGATGATGTAACGCCATCGATAGAGGTAAAAATCTGTTACTTTAGTGCGGCCCATTTAGAACTTAGTATAGCACGAGTCGGAGTCTACTCGTGCTTTCTATCCAGGGACATAAAGCGCAGACGCTCTGGGTGGAAGTAGAGCTGCACCTTCCCTGTCGGCCCGTTACGGTGTTTGGCAATAATCAGGTCGGTAATGTTCTCAAATTCAGGATTGTCTGGCTCGTAGTAGCCAGGACGATAAATAAAGGTAACGATATCGGCGTCCTGCTCGATGCTTCCCGATTCACGGAGGTCGGAAAGCTGCGGAATCTGTGGACTACGCTGCTCAACGGTACGGGACAACTGACTGAGTGCGATTAATGGCACATTGAGCTCACGTGCAATCAACTTAAGTCCACGAGAAATTTCGGAGACTTCCTGGACACGGTTGCCATCGCTACGTCCGCTTGATTGCATGAGCTGCAAGTAGTCGACGATGATGAGTCCCAGCGGCCGTTCATGGGCGATGCGACGCGCTTTGGTGCGCATTTCGAGCACGCTGAGTCCTGGAGTGTCATCAATATAGATTGGCGCTTCGGCCATTTCACCCATTGCTTCAGATAGTTTCGCAAAATCATCATCAGAAAGATTGCCAGTACGAATATTCCAACTGTCCACTCCCGAGGCATCCGCAAGCATACGATCGACGAGCTGCTCCTTGCTCATCTCAAGGCTAAAGAATAGCACGGGTTCATTCGCAATAGTGGCGACGTTGTAAGCAAGATTTGTCACAAAGGTTGTTTTACCCATGGCTGGCCTAGCCGCGAGAATCAAGAGGTCACTGCGTTGCAGGCCGGCTGTCATGTTGTCGAGGTCGCGGTAACCCGTACGGATACCACGTAACTGACCTTTATTTTTGTGCAGTTCCTCGAGCCGATCAAAGCTCTCAGTGAGAATACTTTCCAGCGAAGTGACATCTTGCTTCAGAGACTGGTCGGATACACTGAATAGTTCAGCTTCAGCTTTTTCCAGTAATTCCTGTGTGGTCGTATCTTCATCGAAGCCGAGTTCGGAAATATCACCAGAGGCTTTAATCAGCCGGCGTCGGACGGCTTTTTGCGCGACGATCTCTGCATAACTCGCCGCATGTGCGGCGGTCGGCACATAGGTGGTAAGTTCAGTCAGATAGACTGAGCCGCCAATTGTCTCGAGTTCCTTTTTGCGCGTGAGTTCATCGGTAAGTGTCAACAGATCGACCGGTTTGTGCTTTTCATACAGCCTGAGCATCGCGCCATAAATAATACTGTGACGTTTATCATAAAAATCTTTTTCGGTAACGTGTTCAGTGATGTCAGCCAAAACTTCATCGTCAATCAAGACAGCACCAAGCAAACTCTTCTCGGCATCAATACTTTGGGGTGGGACTTTTCCTGCGGGCACGTCTTTGGTTGCCATATCTGTTACTCCTCGAGACTCACTTCTTCTCCACCACCCATCATAGCAGCAATTGCCGCCGCGCGGCTATCACTTGGGGGTTTTGCACCGGGAATAAGTACAATTTCCCACTCGCTTGAAGTGGTCTCTTGAAGAGATGTTTGCAGTTGCTGCTGGTAGCGGCTGTTTGATAGTTTTTTCTTGTAGAACTCATTTTTAGTATAGAGCGTCAGTTCACTATCGTTCACGTCATAAGCGCACTTTGAGAGAACGCTGTAGAGTGCGATAGATTCAGTCTTTAGGTGGTCGAGTAAGGCTTGCCAGTCAAGTTCAGTTGGGGGGCTGGATTTCTTCGCCCGCTTTTTAGTCGGCTCTTTTGGCGCCTCAATAACCTCCGTCACTTCTGGTGTGCGTGCTTTTGGAGCGATTGGTTCTGGATCTTTTGGGTGTTCTTCTTCGGCAAGTTCGGCGAGTTCAGGAATAGGAGGCGCGCTGACTGCAGCCGCAACGGTCTTCGGCGGCTTGGGTGTGTCGCAGTAGGTGCCTAGGTGTGCCATCAAAGAAGCGTAGGGCATCGGTGAGCTCGTAACGTCAATCAGGCCATCGACAAGTTCGAGTAACTCAGGATAAAATCTTTGAATTTCACGAATCATTTGACGTGCTACGACACTTGCTTGAATACCATTCTCTTCGAGTTGCTTGATATCTGCCAGGCTTGATTCGAATGCCTTTTTGCTGAGGTGATCAAGTAATGTCTCGATCGCCTTTTTCGAAGCGAGGCCAAGGCTAGCTTCGATAACTTCACTGGTGATCGTTTCATCGCTACTCGTCGAATTGGCTAGCTGATCGAGGAGGCTTACGCTATCGCGATAACTGCCGTCAGAATGGTCAGCGATTAGCTCCAGGGCAGCGCCGTCTATTTTGATCTTTTCCTCTTTGGCTATTTTGGTGAGGTTTTTAATAATATTTTCAGTTGATGCTCGCCTAAAGGTGTGACGCTGGGTGCGGCTGATGATTGTTTCGGGTAGTTTGTCGACGTCTGTTGTCGCAAGAATAAACACGACATGTTCAGGCGGTTCCTCGAGCGTCTTTAGAAGAGCGTTGAACGCAGCCTTTGATAGCATGTGGACCTCATCGATGATGTAGATTTTTTTACTGGCTGCGGCTGGTGCGAGGGTCACTTTTTCGCGTAAGTCACGAATGTCATCAACGCCGTTATTGCTCGCCGCATCAATTTCGATAATATCGAGATTGGTTGAGTCATCTTGATATGGCAATCCATTGATTTCATGCGCCAGGATACGGGCGATTGAAGTTTTACCAACGCCGCGTGGGCCCGTAAAGAGATAGGCATGCGCCACTCGACCACGTTCGATCGCACGACGCAAAATAGCGGTCACATGCTCTTGACCCACAATTTCATCAAGTGACCGAGAACGGTACTTTCGGTATAACGCCTTCCCCATTGATTACTATTGTACGCTACTTTGTGCCGTTGGTTGTTGTAGTTTCGGCTGGCATTATGGTCGTTGGTTGGAGTGCTGCTTGGCGCCTTCGCCTAATGATTTCTCTAATAAGGGAAGCGACGATGCTTATCATGACTACGATGCCGCCCCAGAATGAAGCAAAGCTAATGACGCTATTAAGTCCTTCGGGTACGCCAGCAAACGTTAGCGCAGAGCCCACGCTCTCGGATGTATCACCACCATCAACAAGCGAGAGCTCAAAGCCTACAGCGAGTAGGTAGTAGAGCAATATGAGAGCTGCGGAAGAAAGGGCTAATTTAGCCCGCGCGCCGAAAAGTGCAAGGATGGCGATGAGTATATGGAATGGAAGTATTACCACGACGGCAAGAGGCAGAGTGAGAAAAAAGAGCCAACCGCTAGCTCCAAACATACCTCTACCTACTGCAATCCAAAAAGGCATCAGGAGGATCATTGGAAATAAACTAATAAAAGTCACGAGCTTAATGGAGCGCACTGTGCCGTGGCCTGCCTTAGCCACTTCTCTATCGTTCTTCGAAATATCTGTCATACTTTCTATTAAAGCATGTTGTGGCTATAACGTTCCGCCTTCACGCGTGTAGCAGCGGCCGCAGAGTGAGTCGTATTCTACGGTACCTTCACCATCGATGGCTACTTGATTGCCCTCGAAGACGTACCTGCCATTTACCTTGCGTGTATTAAATTCAGCTTGCGAGCCACAAAAGCACATGGTCGGGAGTTTTTCGATATTATCGGCTACTTCAAAGAGTCGTTTGCTGCCTGGAAACATTTCCGCGCGAAAATCAGCACGCAACCCATAGCAAATGACAGAGATATCATGGTCTTTCGCGATATGAAAAAGCTGGCTGATCTGCTTCTGGCTCAAAAATTGCGCTTCGTCCACTAGTACGACAGCAACATCCTTGTAGTCTAGAATGGCCTTTTCAAGATCGAGGGACTCATCGGCGACAATATTGACATCTCGCTCGTGCCCGCCACGTGCGACTACGCGTGAATCACCCTTTGTATCAACGCCGGGCTTAGCGACAATTACTTTAAGCCCACGCTCTTCGTAGTTGTAGGCAGTCTTAATAAGCGTGTCGGATTTGCCGCTGTTCATGGCGCCATATTTAAAGTGGATTTTAGCCATTATAGATCAGTATAGCAAAAGTTCAGATTGCTATTTCGAAGAATATTGTGTTTCAAATTTCCTTGCCTTCATAAAAAGTATGCCAACGAATACGAAAAGGATGACAAAAAGAGTACCTACACTAATAAAAGTTGCTAGGGTGCTCTCTGGAAGTGACTGGAAGAATCCACTGTTGATATCATCTATATTTCCTGACATGTTGCGCGTCAAAGGACTAACAAGACGGAAAATTAAATGTTCGATCGCCACAAAACCACCAGAGAGCGCCACACTGAGTAGGCCGGCGGTCGTAACGATTCGTTGGGTATTTATGATGGCATATAGAATAAAGAGCGTGATGATGTAGCTCACAACATGGCCTGTTGCTATTAGTGCTATCTTGGGTGCTCTCTCATGCAAGTTAGGCCATAAGTAAGCCCAAAGCGTAAAAAACCCGAATAGGGCCACTGCAGAGATAATAGGCCAGCCAAAAATAGCCGTTACAATAAGTGGCGCCGAGCTTGGTGGATTCTCATTTTGGTTGGAGTAAGTATTCATCATTTATGCTAAGTATAGCAAAAGAAAAGAGCCACCGCGTGGCTCAACCGGTCAGATCTTCGATGTCTGACACGGCGACTGCGGTGGCGACTTCACTCAATCTCGCGAAAAACAATGCTGCATGCAAGGAGCATTGCCGAGATTAGGAAGACCATTCCGAGGAGAAAAAGGATAGTGGAGTCTACGTGACTCCCACCGATCACAATGATTGAACCAGAGACACCTCTAATCCACATGGATGTTTTCCTGCTGGACACATGATCACCTCACTTCCTAGGGAGTGGTAAGGTAATCATACAAGAGTCATTTGTAGAAGTAAACTACAGCGCTGCTTCAACAGCCGCCCACGTAGCGTCTTGGTTGTCTGTTGGGACGATGATCGTTACTTGGTCGCCAATGTTGATACGGAAATAAGTGACGCTAGCAAGCAAAATACGGTATTCGCGGCCATTTGCTTCGACGTAGTACGCACCATCATGCTGTACGAGTGTACCGATAACTTGTGTACGGTCAACTGGTCCGATTTGCTTGTAGATAAAGCTGCCGTCATCAGCAATAGTGAGCTTAAGGATATCTCCCTCAACAAGCTTCGACTTCGAGGCATAGTTTGCCGGCACTGGGTATTCCTTGCCATCGGGACCAGCCATCTTCTGACCATCAAAGACACCTTCGATGACTTTGCCGCTGACTTCTTCGCGGCTTGAAGTCGGCGTGACGACATGTCCGTCATCGCCAAGGATGCTCATAAGGAGCTCATTTGCCGCAGCTAAATTTGTTTCTGCCTCTGTAATCAATGATCGGAGGCGCTTCACCTGTTTCTCTGGTAATTCAGACATAATATCTCGCAGTTCCTTGTCTGTTTTTGCTAGTACTACACCCAGTATATACCAACTTGGGGACCGGTCGTCAAGCCTAATTTTTTCCACAAAGTTACCAGAGGCCAGAAAAATATCGTTGTAAAATAAAACATCGCCCGGAAAATCCAGGCGACGCTTCTATAACAAATGTGGTCAAATATCCTCGTCGCTAGACACCAGTGCTTTGTGCTGGCTTTAGCGGGAGGGAAATCTTTTCCGAATTTATTTCGGGAAAGATTGGGAGGGAGACCCTCCCTAAACTAGTTCAACGCTAGCGCCAGCTTCTTCAAGCGCTTTCTTTGCAGTTTCAGCGTCGTCCTTTGACACCTTTTCCTTAACGTTTGCAGGTGCACCGTCAACGATAGCTTTTGCTTCACCAAGACCAAGACCAGTAAGTTCCTTAACAGCCTTGATAACAGCAACTTTCTGAGCACCAGCGTCAGTAAGTTTAACGTCGTATTCGCTCTTCTCGTCAGCGCCGTCTGCGCCAGCATCAGCAGCAGCTGGACCAGCAACAGCGACAGCTGCAGCAGCTGGTTCGATGCCGTATTCATCTTTTAGTACGTTTTTAAGTTCGTTAACTTCGAGGACAGTAAGACCTGTCAACTCTTTTGCAAGTTTTGCAACATCAGCCATGATAGACTCCTTTTAGATTGCTTGGTTAGTATTGAAAATTGGTTGCTTTACGCAGCTTTTGCTTCGATCCCATCGAGAAGCGCGTGAAGATTGCCAGAGAGCGCGTTAGTTGTGTCGTGCACTGGGCTGAGAAGTTGTGCAACAACTTCTGCAATAAGCTGGTTCTTGCTTGGCAAGCCAGCCAGTGCGGTAACATCTGCGCTTGATTGTGCGACGCCTTCGTCTGAAAAGCCACCTGCGAGCTCTAGGCTCGGGTGAGTTTTTGCAAACTCGTGCAGGACTTTGCTCGGTGCAACTTCATCTTCTGATGAAAATGCATAGAGCAGCTGGCCTTCGAGTGCAGATGTGTCGGTATCTTTGAATGTTTTATTCTCAGACATAGAAACACGCACAAGACGGTTCTTGACGACACGGATCGAAACGCCATTCTCACGAGCGCTTTTACGCAAGTCCTGCAAGTCCGCTACGCTGAGACCAGCGTAGCGAGCAAATGCAACGGCCTTTGCGTCGGCGAGTGAGTCTGCAATTTCGGCAACCAAAGCTTGTTTTTTATCACGTGTAATTGCCACCTGATAGCTCCTTTGATTGATTAATAGGTTGATACTAGTTTTGACCACATTGTTAAGGTGGACATTAGCATAAAGCGAAAACAAGAATATTGCCTCGGTCGTATGATTAAGGATTGCTCCCGCGACTGTCTTTGGTAATGTCTGGGGGTATTATAGCAAATCAAAGCTCGCCTGACAACCACCTCCATTGCATTGTTAATGATTTTGTGATATAGTGTAGTTTCGTGAGTACGAACACTTTAAATAGAGGTGAGGTGGCCCTCTTTTCCCCAGCAGACTTACGCAGTTTACTTGAAGGACCGGAAAAGTATGCACTCGACACGCACACGCACAGTGTGCGTGCGACTATCGAGCATGCTCCTGTTCGCTATTATCATAAGGCGGACGCACTGAGATTAAGTATTGAGCAGTTTGCTGATTTTACTGCTGCGCTTGGTGATCGGGCTGTTAAGTCTGCTACTATGAGCTTTACATTGTTTGAGGACGATATTTCTACCTTGCGAAATGATCGTAGTGATAAAGTCTGGGAAGTTAAGAAGCCAAAGTTCCACTCAGCGTCAGATCGTATCCGTTTCTTTGTGGCAAAGACCGCTCTGGGTGATATGCAACTTGGAGATGGTACGGCTGCAAGAATTATTGAGCGTCGAACGTATGCAGGCATAGGTGTCGGAGATGATGTCGACGTACGGCAGATTGATATTCAGACAGTGCTTGGCGTGGCGGGGCGGCATGAAAATGACACTCGAGGAGATGTACTTATCTCTCCGACATCGCAGACTCACTATGCGTACAAGCTAGAGTCTGGCGAGTAGTTCGCGAATGTCGTTTTGAATCTCCTCAATAGGTCGCATCGTCCCATCGGTAGTTGTGCAGACAATCGGGGTGAATTCATCTGGATATAGTTCGCACAATTCTTCATAATTGCTTTTTGCTCTTTCGAGATGATTTGCGTCCGCCTCAAGGATGTCGCGCTTAAGTTCTGTGTATGCCCGAGTGGCTTTTTTATCGACATTTGCCTGTGCCGTTACGGCTGGCACGAGGAGTACGATATTTTTATCGGGGCGAGGAATCCCTAGGATTTCGTATTCCGTGAGCATGGTCCGTTCATAGAATGCATGGCGGCCATCTCGGTCGGCTACTTTCGTACCCTGATGTGCCAGATTACTTGCCATGTAACGATCTGCGATAACGAGCGTATTCTCTTTTGCAAGGTGTGTGGCGATATCATCTTTTGCAGCAAATCGATCGAGTGCGAAAGGCAGTACGCTTAAGTCGGCAGCAATCGAGTCATTTTCTCCGTACTTGCCATTGAGATACTGTTCGACATAATATGCAGATTTTTCGCCATAGCGTGGAAAGCTTATGTGGTAGACATCTAGACCTTTTGCAGTGGCGTACTCAGCAAGAATTTTTGCCTGTGTTCCCTTGCCTGAACCATCACCACCTTCGATGGCAATAAATTGACCCATCTTATTTTATTCCTTCAGCGAGTCCATCTATCTTTGGTGCCATGACGCGAGAATCTTTGAACGCGCGTGGGAGCATCATGCTTGGATCCCAAGTACGAATTAATTCATCGAGGTCATCGGTATGTTGGTATTTACCACTCATACCATCGCGACCTTCGGCATAGCCACCCTCAACTGGGCCTGTATGATGAAAGATAAGTTGGCCGACACGCTCGCCGACCGGCAAGACAACACTTTCGTGCATATTGAGATTATAAATTTCGAGCGTAATACGATTGATGTAGCCTGGATCAACCCAGCCTGCGTCAAAACATACGGCGACGCCATTTCGTCCCCAGCTTGAGCGGCTCTTTACTTCACAAGCGCCACCATGGGTACGAATGCCAACAAACTCATGCGTATGTGCCAGGATACGCTCGCCAGGCTGCAGGACAATAATCGGATGATCTTCTGGAATATTTTCAAATAATGGCTTACCGTTTTTTTCGCACCATTCTTTGTGAGGCATCGCTTCGAGCGGGCCTTTAAAGTAACGAGCGACTTCTTTTTCATCGAATGGATTATAAATGCCGCCAGGCTCCGTCTGGTCTTCTTGCTTGTAAAAATAGTGCCCAAGTGTAAAGTCGAGACTTGCCTCACTGACATGAGCCGGATTAAATGGCACGCAGACAATACGTCCATCTTCAAGGGCTGTCCGGATCTCGGTATTGCTATATACTCCCATAAACTTTTTCTAGTGTAGCACAGCTTAGGTGCCGACATCGATAAAATGTGTATGCTGATGTGTGACTGAGCGCGCGATATTGCGTGCGGCCCGCGAGTAGATTGAGTAGCCCGCGTCTTCGTACTCGGTGAGAAGCCGCGCATATTCAGCACGTTCATCGAGGTTGAGTTCACTTAGCTTTGTGACATGCCTATTTGGCACAATCATAAGATGACGATTGACCGGTAGCTCGTCCCAGATTGCGTATGGATAATGATTTTTTATGACAAAAAAATGAATATGGCGCGCGATCACCTGTGGGTCATCGTGTGACAGGTGAAGATCGCAAAACTTACAGGTCCCAGTATATGAACGCTTAAACTCGTCGTAGGCGGCTTGGACTTCGGGTGTTCTCGACATTAGTCCTAGTGTAGCATGCTAAAATAAACACATGAAAGCAATCGTTGTCGCTATAGATAGACACAACGGCATAGGTGCCGAGAATGATTTATTGTGGCTACGTGATTTACCGGCGGATCTGGCTCATTTCAAGAAAATGACCGTTGGAAAGTCGGTGATTATGGGCCGAAAAACCTTTGAATCAATTGGTAGTCCCCTGTCGGATCGGCAAAATATTGTCGTCAGCCGCTCTGGGCCAATTGGCATGAAAGGTGTCTTGACGGCACATTCGCTGAAGGCTGCCTACGCTTTGGCACAGTATGATGTGCGAGTGATTGGTGGTGGGCAGATTTATGCGGATGCGATTGATGATATGGATGTCCTGTATGTCACCGAAGTTGATGCTGAATTCCCGCAAGCGACTATTTTCTTTCCCGAAATCGATAAAGCTATCTGGAGAGAAGTCTCCCGCGAGCATCACGAGGCGGATGAGAAGAATAAGTACGCATTTGATTTTGTCAGATACGAGAGGATATAAAACATGAGTATGCCTGACGACAGCGAAGCGTGGGACAAAATCCCTTTGCCTTCAAATCCGGAATCAGAATGGATTGCTACAATGAACCAAGTCTATGCTTATCGTAGCGACATGTCTTTACGCGCTGAGTGGTGGAATGAGCGGCTGGATAACGGACACGGCAGACCTATGTCTGCAAGTGAATTTGGTATGGAAGTATGTAAACTGAGGGGTGTTTTTGGCGGAATTACCTATGAAGCAACCACCACAGGTCAGCAAAATGTCATTGCGCTTCTTCAACCAAAAAGAGAGAGTATCGACGGTGAGTTCGTCGAAATAGAGTCCGCTCAAGTCGTAACAGTTGCGCTTGACCAAGTGATGGGCTCTGTCGCCTTGCGTAAATCCTAAACCGCGATAGGTGCTCTGATTGGCGGATCGGGATCGTAATTTTCAAGACGAATATCGTCGAATGTAAAATCGTCGATATTCTTCACATCTGGGTTGAGACAGAGCGTTGGCAACTCCTTCGGCGTGCGTGAGAGCTGTTCTTTTACTTGCTCGAAGTGGTTGCTGTAGATGTGAGTATCGGCGAGCGTATGGACAAATTCACCCTGTTCGAGGCCGGTCACTTGGGCAATCATAGCAAGCAGTAGCGAATAACTTGCAATATTGAACGGCACACCTAGGAACGTGTCGGCTGAGCGCTGGTAAAGCTGAAGGCTAAGCTTGCCATTTGCAACGTAGAATTGGAATAAGCTATGGCATGGTGGCAGACCACCGATACGTACGATTTCGTCGATTTCAGCAGCATTCCAGGCAGTGACAATCATGCGACGTGAGTCGGGTGAATTTTTAATCATATCGATAACATTTGCAATCTGATCGATTTCTCCACCGTTGCCATCTGGCCAGCGACGCCATTGGACGCCATATACCGGACCAAGGTCGCCCCATTTCATCGCAAAGTCGTGATCTGTGGCGACTTTTTGAATAAATTCTTTCATCTGGGATTTCCACTCGTCGGAATTTACTTCAGGGATTGGGAGGTTGTTTTTCTCTAGGTATGCTTTAAATGGCCACTCATCCCAGATATGGACGTTATTTTGTGCGAGGTACTCAATATTACCGGTGCCTTTGAGGAACCATAATAGCTCATGGACTACTGAATTAAAGTATAGTTTCTTTGTTGTAACCGCCGGAAAGCCCTCTGAAAGGTCGTAGCGCACCTGACGTCCAAACACACTGCGTGTGCCTGTCCCGGTGCGATCATTTTTATCGACGCCGTTGTCCATGATATCTTGCAGTAGATCAAGATATTGTCGCATATGTACCCCCGTTTCTCTTTATTTCAGTATACCATGTTCCACGAGGTAATTGTCGGTAGCAATGAATGCATCTAACGTGCCAAACCCTTGCTCGACACGCGTGACGTCTGGATGTTCGTCGAGATCGGTGTTCCATGAATACGCAGGCATGATAACATGTGTCTCGCTCGGGGCATCAATATACCCGACTGCATGATGGTGCGCGTCTTCTATTGCAATAGTCGGGGTATGACTCAGATCAAATCCTGTCTCAGTGGTGATTCGCTCTTTTGCATGCTGCAGGATTGCTGCTTTGGTAGTGGTTCCCTTTCCGTCGTGGTTGCGCGGAAAAAGAATACCTTGAGCTGTTCGGGGATACTGTTCTGACAGAAACCGTACTGTACTAACTTCACATCCGGGCAGTGTAGATGTATTGGCAATGATATGGACGCCGTTTTCACGCCAGCGATGCATGAATGCGGTAATTGCTTCTGAAAAAGGTACTGGTCGGACAGAATTCATATGCATGAGATGTGGAAACAGAACACTCCGAGCGCCTTGAGCATCGCTTCCAAGCACGCTGTCTCCGTAGTAGATACCATAATCGTGAAGGAAATCAGCATCATTATGACTATACATACGGGTTACGGCAGGGCCAGTCTCCCGCAGTACTTCACAAAGATCGAGTGAAATGATTGCCCGTGGATTTTCCTTAGGCAGTTCAAGTATACCGAAGAGTCCATCTTGGAGAGCTATAGGCTCGGCCTGATGGTATTTTTGCCACGCAATAGACAACTCTTCAAGAGTTGGCACTTCAAGATGAGACTCGAGTGGTGACTCGAACGTCCAAAACCCACCCATATGCTCTTGTGGCGATATGGTCATGGGGATAGTATGTCATAGATATGAGAAATTGTGTACTTTCTCAGCTTGAGGCGTTATAGTACAAAACACTCTGAGGAGGGGTGCTGGGATAACCCCGCCCCTCCTTGGAGCTAAAACCCCGGAATTGCTTAAGGCGATTCCGGGGTAATAACTAGCTCAATTCTTGTGTGAGCATGTATGTGCACGAGCGTAAGCGAGCTTTAGGGGGTAGAATGAATTTCCGAATTTATTTCGGAAATGAAGTGGAGGGGCTTTGCCCCTCCTTTATGATTAGCTGACGACGTTTTCTACCTTAATACCAGGACCCATAGTGGTCGTGATGCTCGTAGTCTTTACGTAAGCGCTCTTAAGGCTTGACGGCTTCTGACTCTGCAGGCTAGAAAAGAAAGCTTTTGCATTCTCTTCGAGCTTGGCTGCGCCAAATGAGACTTTACCAATAGATAGGTGCACAATAGCTTGCTTGTCGACACGATATTCAACCTTGCCGGCTTTTGCTTCAGATACTGCTTTAGCAACGTCGGTCGCGACCGTACCAGCTTTTGGATTCGGCATAAGGCCGCGTGGTCCGAGAAGACGTGCGTACTTACCAAGTCGTGGCATAAATTGTGGTGTTGCAACGAGAACGTCGAAATCAAGCGTGCCCTTGTCGAGTTGCTTAAGGAAATCTTCGTCACCAACAACATCTGCGCCAGCTTTTTTTGCAGCCGCATGGTCTGTGTCTGGAGCGAATACCGCAACACGGACATCTTTACCTGTACCATTTGGCAACGATACAGTAGCGCGAACGTTTTGATCAGCCTGCCGTGGGTCGACGCCGAGACGGACGTGAACTTCGACTGAAGCGTCGAACTTGCTTGGATTTGTCTTTGTAGCTAGCTCGAGTGCTTCTGCGAGGCTATATGTCTTGTCTTGTTCGATCTGCTCAGCAAGCTTACGGTAATTTTTACCGCGTCGGTCAAGACGTGAACGTGTGATTGGCTTTGGACCTTTCTTTACGACATGTTCTGAACCATCCTGTGGCGTGGTGTCGCCAGCTTCTTTACGAGCTTCTTTTTCTGCCTTCTCTTCAGCTTCAGCGAGGGCTTTAGCGCTACGCTTACCTGCTTTGGCGACAGTTGCTTCTTTTACTTCGTGCTTTTCCGCACCAGCGATCGCTGCCTCGATCTCAGCGATTGTATTTTTTTCTGAAACTTCCAGTTTCAACTCTGCTGCTTTTTCAAGCAGTTCTGCTTTTTTAGCCATGTGAGACTAATCCTTTCTGTGGTACAAGCGGCTTGAATATTATTCGATAGCCTCCCAGCATTGATTGATATAGGTAAATTATAACAAAAATCGCCTCACTTGTCGAGGCGATTTTGCTTAAGAATGAAAGATCCTAGTCGGTAACTTCGACGCCCATCGAGCGTGCTGTACCAGCGATAGTCTTTACTGCGCCATCAAGGTCGATTGCATTGAGCTGATCCATCTTAGTCTCAGCAATTTCTTCGAGCTGCTTGCGAGAAATCTTACCAACTTTTTCTGAGTGTGGTTTACCGCTTCCCTTTTTGATGCCGATCTTTTCACGGATCGCATCGTCAACTGGCTGGCCGAGGCTCTTCCAGGTGAATGTACGGTCTTCAAAGACTTGGATGTGAACGATAACGTCCTTGCCCATCATGTCTTTGGTGGCGTCGTTGAATGGATTGATGAAATCCATCATGTTAAGACCCCACTGACCGAGGGTTGAACCAACTGGAGGACCCGCTGTTGCGCGACCAGCTGGAATACGTAGTTTCAAGTTTCCAATAACTTGCTTTGCCATATGTTTATAGTTCCTTTGTAGTTTACTGCTAAATTGTTGAAGCTATTTTGCAGTGCGTAACGCTAGAAATTATAGCAGAAAAGCACGAAGCAGTCTAGATGCCGGGGTTCTTATCTTGTGCCAGCTGTTGGGCTTGTTGTAATACATTTCGGGCAAATTCTCGGGCTTCAAGTTGTGCTTGTGCTTCCTTGATCTGCACTCGTCGTAATTCGATATCTGCCGTCATCTCGCTGATTTGGTCTTGGATCTCGGCTGGGCTGCGGGTTTCCGCTATACTGATAGCCGATTATTCGGATGGAATGAAGTGTAATATATCGGCTGGCGTAAGATTCGTAAGCTCATTGTCACTTCTGGATGGGCTTCGTTCTGCATCTGTCATATGTATCTCCTTTAGATTATAGATCTATACCGAGCTGTGGTGCACTGGACTGAATCTCAACCTCAGGATTGAGCATTCGCATTGCATTTGCTTCTTTAATTCTTTCAATAGATTGGTCATAGCGAAAACGAGTAATTGCTTTTGCTAGATCTACGAAGCGCACAGTTATACCATTTGAAAGTGTCAATGATGAAATCTCGCCGTCTGCATGGAGCTCATCCAGCTCAAAGCGCGTTTCGTAGAGGGCTCTCGAGTGTTCCTGAGCGGATGCACCAAGTACGGTCGGTTTTGTGATAAAGGTATTTGCCCAGCCAAAATCGATAGAGAATGGGGATCCTAGGAGACGGTTGCCTTCATCGTCCAACAACTGCCCTGTCGCAGGGTGATGAGGTTGATCGACGATATGGCGACCAAATTCTACACCCTCGAGAGGTACGAATATCCGACGCATGCTACACTTTCTTTACTTGCAAAGCATCGAGCTCTACAGGAGTGTCGCGGCCGAACATCGATACCATGACCTTGATTTTGCCTTTGGCGCTGTCGATTTCCGAGATTGAACCATCAAAGCCTTTGAATGGACCGTCAGTAATTGAGACCACTTCACCTTCAGAGAAGTCGATCTGGTGCTTTGGATCTTCGACACCCATACGTTTTTTGATCTTGGTAATTTCGCTATCAGAGACCGGTGTTGGCTCGGTGCCGCTACCGACAAAGCCGGTTACACCAGGCGTGTTACGTACAATGTACCATGTTTCATCAGTAAGTTTCATTTCAACGAGACAGTAGCCCTGAAAGATCTTCGCTTCGACAACTTTTCGTTTACCGTTTTTGATCTGGATTTGCTTCTCTTTCGGTACCATTACGTCGAAGATCTTATCTGCCATATCAACTGCATTGATGCGCTGTCGAATACTCTCGGCAACTTTCTCTTCATAACCGCTATATGTATGGATAGCGTACCATTGTCTACTTGAGTCATATCGGTTCTTTGCCATAGTAATTACTCCTTTATTTTAGAATTGTTTCAAATACGTACTTAAAGATTGCGTCGAGAACAAGGATGAAAATGACAAAGAACGCTGAAAACGCGAGTACGGCACCGGTAAGGCCCCATGTTGCTCGGCGTGTTGGCCAGTGAACTTGACGTAGTTCTTTCCATGAGCCGACGAAGTAACCGAAGAAGTTACCAGGAAAACGGCGCTTCTTCTCGACGTCAGCGTCTTGAGTCTTGGTCTTTGCTGCTTTTTTCGGCGCTTTGTTTTCGGTGCGATTTTTACCGCCAGATGCTTTGATGCGAGTTACACCTTCCGACTTTGATGCTTTTGCCACCATTCTCTCCTACTAGACTCCTTTTATAAAAAGGAAATTAAAAAAGTTTGCTTTTTGCAAACTGTCAATAGTAAGTGTAGCTCGCCACTGTTATTTAGTCAAGCGTGCTACTATTAAGAGCAATGGGTATTGTATTAGTTATTTGCGTGGCATCGATCGCTGTATCGATACTTGTCACTATTAGCCTCCTCATTGTGGCGGGAAAATATCGGTTGCGATCTGTTAGCAAAGATGTGCCGAGTGTGTCAGTCTGTATTCCGGCCCGAAATGAGGCGCACGCATTAGCTGATTGCCTGGAGCGAGTACTTGCGAGCGACTATCAGAAGCTAGAGGTGCTTGTTCTTGATGACAATTCAAAAGATGAAACTTCCAACTTGATTAAATCGTTCGCACACGCTGGTGTGCGATTCATCGCTGGTAGAGCTTTGCCGGATGGCTGGATCGGCAAAAATCATGCACTTGAGCAACTGGCGGGTGAAGCAAGCGGTGACGTCATTGTTTTTATCGATGTTGATACAAAAATTGGCGTCCAAACAATAAGCCAATTGATCTCCGCGATGAGTCCAGAAATTCAGATGATCTCAGTGGTGCCGCGTCGCGGTGATATAGCACGGATGAGTGTGCTGTTTGGACATTTGCGCTATTTTTGGGAGCTAATCTTGCCTGGTACGCCCTCTTCAAGTGCGTTGTGGGCGATTCGTCGTGACGTACTGGCCAGTAAACTGGATGGGTTTTCGCGTCTTCAGTCTCATGCGCAGCCCGAGCGTGAGTTTGCGGAAATGTTTGATAGTATGAAGGCATACGCATGCGCTATCAGCACACCAGAGCTCGGAGTATATTACGAAAAACGCTGGAAATCACAGCGTGAAACATCGGAACGTTTGTTGTGGCCGCTGCTTACAAGTCGCTTGTCGAGCGGAATCATCGCCTTTGGCTGTCTGTTGGCATGGACGGCAAGCATATCGTTGATCTTCGCAGCCAGCATAGGGGCGCACGTCATATGGGGAGTTCTGTCTACGTGGGCCTTCGGCTACGGGGCGTATGCTGTTTACCTGCGTATGGTGTGGGTGCACGGATGGCTCTTCGGCGCACTGCTCTGGCCGATTATCGTAGTGCAGGAAGTAGTATTCTTGCTTATGAGTATGTATAAACACCTCACAAAAACGGTTACTTGGAAGGGCCGTTCAATTACCGGTGCGAGCGAGAATCAGACGTACTTGACACTGGATGAGTAGTCGTTGGAGCGTGCGGCGGCAAGACAAAACTAAAGATAGAGCCATGATTTAGCCTGCTCTTAACCGTGATAGTCGTTCCAAGTTTTTTAGCAAGCTTGACTGCCACATATAGGCCGAGACCGGTACCGCTTGTTTCACGAGTTCGGTAATCCTCTGCACGGTAAAATTTCTGAAAGATCTTTGCTTGATCAGTTTTCGAAATACCAATACCGGTATCTTCTACAGAGAAATGAATACCATCCTTCTTGGCCTCTACTTGGAAGGAGACACGCCCCTCTTTTGTATATTTGATAGCATTGGTGATGAAGTTCTGCAAAAGCTCCTGGAGGTAAAGCCGGCTGACATTAACATTGCCAGGATGTCCTATGATAGACAGATCAAATGCGAGACCCTTCTTCTTTGCTTGTTCGCTGTAGTCGGCATGGAGGCTGTGCGCCATTTCGACGACATTGATGACTTCTGCGCTATCTGCAACACCACGCTCTGCTCTCGATAATGTACTCAAATCATTTACCATCTTTGATAAGAATATCACTTGATCATGAGCAAGCGTGAGGGTCTTTGCAACCGCTTCTTTATCGGCAGTGTCGCTATCGAAAATAAGTCTCGCATTGTCGATCGCCCCCTCGGTGACGGCAATAGGTGTGCGTAGCTCGTGGCTGACAACACTAATAAATTCATCTCGCTCTTCTTCGAGGCTCTTTGCCTTTGTAACATCGCGAATAATGATGACATATCCGTTGCTGGTCTTTGCATTGTTTGAAGCCTGTTCATGGCTGCCGCGAATCGGCGCATAGGTGAGTTCCAGACGTACCTCTTCTCCGCCAAGTGTGGTCGTAAAGCCGTCTTCTACGGTAACACTTCGCGATCTATGAAGTAGCGGCAATAAGTGGATGTGGGCATTGTCGAGTGTGAGTTTTAAGACGCTGTCGATTGATTTTCCATTGAGTCCGGCATTCGTATCAAGCAGATTAAGGGCTGCGGCGTTGTAAACTTCTATAATTCCCTTTTCGTTTGTACTAATTACGGCGTCAGCCAGATTATTAATGAGCGTTGTCGTACGATCGCGTTGCAGGGCTTCACCGCGCTTGCTGGCGTCGAGTACTTTCCGGTCTATGTCTTTTACATGATTTATGACAATCGCCGCAATGGCAACAAGAAGCGTAACGACGCCTACAGCAAGGTTATATGGGAGGAGTCGGTAGGTTGTTGGCGTTAAGAGTGAACTTAGGCATACGACGGCAACAAAGCAGGAGACGCTAAGGAAAAGACCAAAATAGGAAAAGTATACATAGCATGCCAGATAAAAGAGCGCCCATGCATATAGGAAAGGCGTCGATGTGCCGACGACAAACAGGACAAAAAGCCCCGCGAAAATATGATAGAGGGTAACATTGGTTGCCATCTTCAGTGGAGTGGTCGGAAGATAAGTAAACTGATAGATCGAAAATGCTAGCCATGGAGTGACAATGGCAATAAATGCGCCGATACCACGGTAACTATCGCTCGCGATAACGTGCGTAACGATCAAGAGGCCGTATACAAAAAGGAGCAATGGTGCGACAAGTGCAACACCACTCATTATCTTGAGCGTTTGACGGTCGTAAAGAATCCCACCCTTCTTCATGCTGGATTTAGTATAGCACTACCTGCAATGAACGAAAATAAAACCGTTTTGTTGAATATGCATCTAGAGTACAAATGGTGTTTCTGCTTTTAAGAGTTTTCGATGTGCTTTAAAGTCTGGATCGCACTTTTCTACGAGTTGCCAAAAAGCTTGACCATGATTCATCTCTTTAGTGTGGCAGAGTTCGTGAAGTAACACATAATCTATGAGCTCAAAATCAAGCCGCATCAGCGCGATATTGAGACTGATAGTGCCATTTGAGCTGCAGCTTCCCCATCGGGTAGATGCGTGAGAGAATCGGACACGCTCGTAGGAGAAGCCATGAATATTTGCTAGGTAGGACAGGCGCTTTGGCAGGTAGCTTTTTGCCTCTTTGCGAAAAGCAGTGATTACTACTGGCTGGAGGACCTGTGTAGTCGTCGGGTCATTAAGGTCCCCTCTCTCGGGCACGGTCAGATAAATAACTCTTCCATGGATTGTAGCTTCAATCTTTGATCCTGCTCTCGTCTCGAGGTGGTGGCTTTTGCCAATCTGCATCCCTTGCTCGATAACTGGTTGCTTTGCTGGGAGTATCATATTTCGAATATCATGGCGCGAAGATGCAATAAAGCGCTTGGCGAGAAATACGGGAGCATAGAGCGGCATACTGACACGTAAGGTACCATTTGGCGCGACGGACAATTTAATATTTTTTGGCAAGCTTTGAGCGCCGTATAGTAATTGCACCGAATTCGCTGTCATGAAAAACAGCCATGTCAGTTTACCGTACCGTTACCGACCCGGGGCGCTTGGGCTTTACTTCCGATGCTACGGCGGCGCGTGCTGCAGTGAGGCGCTTAAGGACTGTCTTTACTTGAGAGGCATATGTATGGCGACCACTGATCACTAGTGGCTTTTCATTAGGCTGTGGTGCATCGAAATGATCGAATTCATTCTCGAAGAATGGTTCAGACTTTCCGCCTCGCAAGGCGCGCTGCTTTGCAATGTCATATTCTGTCTGTACCCAGACGACGAGTGGCTCGTAGTGGTGTTTGGCAAGATATTTATTAAATTCGAGGCGTTCTTTGTGACTGGCACTTCCAGCATCGATAATAATTGATTGCTTAGTCTTCAAAAGTTCGTCGATAATAATAAATATCAACTCTGATGCTGCTACGTCATCGGCACTGTGGGCGGCAATAGATGCAATATCGACAATCGGAATATTGAACGTATCTGAAAATTTCTTTGCAAAATGTGACTTGCCACTACCGGGAATGCCCACCATAACGATAGCATGCTGCTGCAGGAGACTCAGTGACTTCATATATACTAGTATACCACCAGTGATCAACCCGCTGACCTATAAGACGTTATTTTTGTAAGGTTGTCACTGAGCTGCTATCGCTACCAAGTTCAAGGAGTGTCGTGATGAGTTCGTCATGTCCTAGATGCTCTGTTTTGATCTTGTCATGATGCGCTATAAAGTAGCCTTGGATGATTTGTTTAAGGTATATTGCTTCCTTGCGCCAGAAATAATTTATCACAAAGTGGTCGGTTGAATTCATGATACGGGATGAAATGGTGAGCGAGCCAAAAAGTGGCCCAATACTGCAGCCGACATTGAGGATGTCATCGATTCTAATACTGATGACATCAGCCGACCAGAAGAATGTACGTTTTATAATGGTAATCTTCGTGCGATCAACTGTCACCGTATCGGGAAAGAGGTTTACTGGTAAAATAACAGTACTCGCACTGGCAAGCACTTCGTGTGAGCGCTTCACAAGATCATCGATATTGGGTTCATCATCCTTTTTGACAGCGATTTTCCTGCCAAAGAGCAGTCTATCGGGATTGATCGCATGCGCTCGGGGCTTGCTACTGTCACGCTTTAAGATTTTTTTTGTCACGTCGAGTGTCCGCGTGGCAGTGCTTCCAAGCTTCTTGCTTTGGCGCATCAGGAGATCATAGGGGGTTGCATGCGCAGAGTCCTCACTGGTAACAGTTTGTGGAACATGAACTGCTTCATCCTCTTGCATCGCACACACCTCCGTTATGCTGCCTCTAGTATATCACAGTTTTTCTTAGTCCAGTCTGAGAATGATCATTAGTAGTGCTCTGGAGGTGCTGAGTATGTTATCGGGATATAGAGGGCGCATGTCGTAGGAAAAATGATGTTCCTAGCAGAAGAAGGGTAACGCTACTTATCGCCGCTATTGTAAATATCTGAGAATTTGTAGACGCTTGCTTCGCGTAGCCTGTATTTGGGGCTTTTGGTGGTATCGGTTGATTTGAACCTTGGGTACTTCCGTTTCCTCCTGGATTTGGGTTGCCTGGGTTAGATATGGTTGCAACACCTGTGTAAATGTCGCCATCGTTCCCTGTAAGTCCGATGCTGGCTAGTCTTGTACCGTTCTCACTGGAGGTTATCGCTTGCCAGCCGCGCGAACCTAGGGCAACTTGATCCGTCCACGTACTGCCACCATCTATTGAGGTGTATATGTCACCGTTGTATGCGATAGCTGCAAGCGTAAGGCCATCGGCGCTTGATGCAATTCCATTCCAGTTGCGCGACCCAGAAGCGGCTTGACCAATCCAGGTGGCCCCTCCATCAGTAGAGGTAAATACGGTTCCACCGTACCCTGCCGCTGCTAATTTCATGCCATCGGCGCTTGACGCAACTCCCTCCCAGTCATGAGATCCAGCTGGTGTTTGGTTTGTCCAGGTAATCCCGCTATCAGTAGAGGTGTAGAGTTGACTGGAGTCGGTGGCAATCAGCTTTGTTCCATCGGTGCTCGACGCAATACTCCACCACGGGTGACTACCCGCTCCCGGCTGGCTCGTCCACGTAACGCCCCCATCAGTAGAGGTGTATATATTACCAGTCGCACCGTAATCCCCTGCTACTAGCTTCATGCCATCACTACTTGAAGCTAGCGCTTGCCAATTACTTGATGCATTAGAAACACGGTTGGTCCAAGTAGCTCCGCTGTCGGTTGAAGTATAGAGGTCCCCGTCTATTGTTCCTGCGACAAGCTTTGCGCCATCGGCACTTGATGCAATACTGATCCATCTGCGAGAGCCAGAATTGGTCTGATCCGTCCATGTACTACCACCATCCATTGAGGTGTGTATATCTCCATTCCATACCGCAGCTGCTAATTTCATGCCATTGCTGCTTGATGTGATTGCTTGCCATTGACGTGTACCTGCGCCCGCTTGATTAGTCCAGGTATAATCACCGGCACTTGCTTGGGCGGGCTGCGTATTGGCTACTAAGATCAATCCAAGAAGAAGGGGCGTCATCAGTAGTTTGACTCGAGAGAAAGATAATCTTTGTGTAATGTATTTCATGTCGCTACCCCTATTGTGTTTACCCAACCAACTGGTTATGCTTATGGTATATCGAGCATAAAGTAAAGTCAATTTCTCCTTAATAAAAAGCCGACAGTATGCTGCCTAGATATTATGCTGGGGCACGACTCTCGGAATATATCCTTTGCGGAGGAGTTGGACTTCAATTTTTCCGAAATAGATATTGTTTATATCAATAAAGATGACTGCTAAATCTAGAGTAGCTTGTATATAAAATTTAAAATTCTAGACTTATGATATGAAGAACTCAATTACACAAGAACACGGATATGGGTGTGGCGTGGCTTGCTTTGCGTTCGTGAATGACATTTCATACAAAGAGGCTGTGCATGTGCTCGGGCATGAGCTATCTGTACGTAATGGTTGGCGACCATCCGACTTAGTGAAGGAATTGGCCAACCAAGGGCTTACCTATAGAAATAAATATGTTCGAAAAAGCGACTTTATTTTTAATCTAGACGGAACAGTGGTACTTATAGAACCCTCAAATAGTTATCCAGTTGGTCACTATCTAGTACGTCATCAAGAAAAATGGATGGATCCATGGATCAATTTACCACTTGATAGTAATTTGAAAAATGCGAAATCCGGTTTCAGGAGCGAACTCCCAGGAAAGGCTATGTATGCGCTGGTGCCAGAGTGAGAAATAAAAAAGACACATCAATGACGATGTGTCACTTTTATTGGCAGGGGTAGCAGGACTCGAACCTACGACACCTGGTTTTGGAGACCAGTGCTCTACCAACTGAGCTATACCCCTTCGTGCCTTCACAATTGTAGCAAACGAGGGGTGGAATGACCATGATTTTAAGAGAAAACAACCCTTGACCAAAAGCATAAGCACCTCCTATAATGATGGCAGAATAGAAAACCAAGGGGTGGAATGAACATACTCATGCTCGGGTGGGAGCTCCCGCCACACAATAGCGGTGGTCTAGGGGTAGCATGCTATCACATGTCAAAGGCGCTTGCGATGAAGGGTGCTTCTATTGATTTTGTCGTCCCCTATCGAGCTGAACACCCGAACAGTTCTTTTATGCGCGTTCACGCGGCTACTAATCTCTCTCCACTTCATCATTACGGGTTTGGTGCTTACGATACATATGACGAAATGAGCCTGAGCAGGAAGCAAATGGATGGTCAGAGCTTGCGAGATATCCAAGCACGGTACGTGGCTTTTGTCGAAGAGTTTGTGGCAGATTCTGATTACGATGCGATTCATGCTCATGATTGGCTAACGCTTGAGGCTGGAGTGCGAGTGAAGGAATTGACAGGTAAACCTTTGGTTGCGCATGTCCATGCGACAGAATTTGATCGTTCGGGTGGTGGCTATGGCAATCCGCTCGTGCACGAGATCGAATATGATGGCCTGATGATGGCAGATCGAATCATCGCAGTAAGTGAACTCACAAAGCAGCTGATTGTGAAGCATTATCATATTCCCGCCGACAAGATAGAGGTGGTTCATAATGGGCTTGATACCGAAAGCTTGGCTGGCTTTGAATACGACTGGCATACATATCGCTATCTTGAGGAGCTCAAGAACCATGGACACATCGTGGTTGCCACTGTGACACGATTTACTATCCAAAAAGGACTCACCTATTTGATGCAGGCAGCGGCGAGAGCATCAGAGAAGTATGACAAACTGGTATTTTTATTTGCCGGTGACGGCGAGCAACGTGATGAATTATTACGGCTTTCGGCTGAGCTCGGTATTTCTGATAAAGTATTTTTCACTGGTTTTGTACGTGGCAAGCAGTGGCGCGATGCATATAGGGTTGCCGACGTATTTGTAATGAGTTCCGTGAGCGAGCCATTTGGTATTACAGCACTTGAGGCGGCCTATTATGAAGACGCTGTCATCCTAACCAAGCAATCAGGTGTCGGCGAAGCCCTTCATAATGTCCTTCGTTATGATTTCTGGGATGTTGACCGTCTTGCTGATCAGCTAGTTGCCGTGGCAGCCTCTCCTGCTCTCAGAGATTCACTCAAGGAAAATGTACGAGCAGAGTATACACGATTATCATGGCATGTCGTCGCAGATCGTTGCTTAGCGCTTTACCATAACTTACGGCCACTGATTGGTCAGGAGGCTGGCGCGTGAGCACGCACGGATTAGTACTCTATCTTCATGTGCATCAGCCATGGCGTGTGAAGCCGTATTCGGTATTCGATATTGCCCAAGACCATCAGTATTTCAACGGTACAGAAGGTGATATGAATAACTGGGCAATCATGGAAAAAGTCGCTGATAAATCATACCGACCGATGAACCATGCACTTCTCGAGCTACTCCATCGATATCCAGAATTCAAGATATCACTGAGTATTACAGGGACATTCCTTGACCAAGCTGCAGCCTGGACACCCGACGTAGTTGACGATTTTAAGAAACTGGTTGATACCGGACGTGTTGAGATTGTCGCAGAGACGTATGAGCATAGCCTTGCGTTCTTCTTTAGTCGTGATGAATTCGCGAGGCAAGTTGAAAGGCACCGAGCGCGCATTGAAGAATTATTTGGTGTGACGCCGACGGCATTTCGCAATACGGAGCTTGCGTACAATGATGACCTAGCCCGCTGGGCTGATGAAGCTGGCTATAAAGCAATTCTCGCAGAAGGCTGGGGCCCAATGCTCGGCTGGCGTAGTCCGAGTTATGTGTACCGACCTCCAGAGACAACGAATATTAAACTTCTTTTGAAAAACTACCAGCTGAGCGATGATCTTGCTTTCCGTTTTGGTGATAAGAATTGGAGTGGCTACCCACTCTCTGTTGAGAGCTATAGTGAGTGGCTGCGCAATGCGACTCATGACGGACCGGTAGTGAATCTCTTTATGGATTACGAAACATTCGGCGAGCACCAATGGGACGATACGGGAATTTTTAACTTCTTCAAAGATCTTATTGGTAATTGGACTGAACGACCAGACCGTACTTTCTATACAGTTACCGAAGCTGCTGAAACATTTGAAGCGGCCGATGAAGTAAGTGCGCCCCGTACGGTAACCTGGGCTGATACAGAGCGTGACCTTACTGCTTGGCTTGGTAATGCAATGCAACACGAGGCTATGCGCCATCTTTACGCACTAGAGCATGACATCTTGCATTCTGGTGATGATGATCTGATTGAGGACTGGCGTAAGCTACAGACCTCGGACCACGCGTACTATATGTGTACGAAATGGTTTAATGACGGTGATGTGCATGCCTACTTTAGTCCATATCACTCTCCCTATGATGCATTTATGTACTATATGAATGCAATTCGAGATTTGCGATTTAGACTGGTAAGCGATTTGCGTATTGGAGGCCCACGTGGCTAGGCCAATAGTTCTTTCAAACGGCGAGCTTCATGTAGGGCTGAACAACTACGGCTTAGTGCATGATTTCTATTTCCCGTATGTAGGTTTAGAAAATCACTCTGCTGGGCAGAATCTGCGCCATAAGATTGGCGTTTGGGTTGACGGCCAGTTGTCATGGCTAGACGATGATTCGTGGCAATTGGACTTTAAGAGTGCTGATGAAGCGCTCGTCGGGCATGTCAAGGCAAAACACGAACGTTTGCAGGTGGCTGTAGAGTTTGATGACTTTATTAGCGCCGGTGATAATATCTTCTTGCGTAACATCCATATAATTAATATGTCATCCGAGGAACGGGATATTCGCCTCTTTATGCACCAGGCTTTTGTCATTGGCGACGCAAGGAGTAATACTGATACAGCCCAGTATCTATCGAGTTCCGATGCACTGCTTCATTATCGTGGACGACGCGCCTTTGTCATTGGTGGGCGTGATCAAGATGGTCAACCGTTCGATCAGCATGCAATTGGACTATTTGGCATTGAAGACCATGAGGGAACCTGGCGTGATGCAGAGGATGGTGAGCTATCGGGTAGTAATGTGGAGCATGGGCGGGTAGACTCGACGATCCGCTTTCAGTTTAATATTGCTGGGCATAATTCAAAACGCTTACATTATTGGATTACTGCTGGAACATCTGCGCGAGAAGCATTAATTCTTAACAAGATCGTGCAAGAAAAAGGTCTCGACAACTTACTGGAGTCAACGGTTGAATGGTGGCATGAATGGCTTGGGCCGGCACTGAAGGTTGCCGAAAAGGTTCCATCGGAGCACCGCGAAGGACTGATAAAGAGTGCGATGATCATCAAATCCCATATTGATAAGCGTGGTGCATTAATTGCGAGTACGGATACGGCAATGTTGAACTATTCGAGGGATGCATACGGATATTGCTGGCCTCGCGACGGCGCGTATAGCCTTTGGCCTCTGATTCGTATGGGCTATCGCGATGAACCAAAGAGGTTTTTCGAATTCTGTGCCGGCGTCTTGCACCCACGAGGCTATCTTATGCACAAATTCCAGGCTGATGGAGCGCTTGGCAGTAGTTGGCACCCATATGTTCATAATTATGATGGTGAAGAAATCTCTGCTCCACCAATACAAGAAGATGAGACGGCCGTAACGCTCTTTGTCTTCTCTCAGTTCTACCATGCGCAAAATGACAAGATGTTGCTCGAAGAATTCTATGAGCCATTTATCAAGAAGATGGCAAATTTCATGGCGGCCAACGTACAAGAGAGTACTGGGCTGCCACGTGCTAGCTATGACCTCTGGGAGGAAGTGTTCCTTACTACAACGTATACGACCTCTGTCACTTATGCTGCCCTGCTTGCTGCAGCAGACCTAGCTGAGGTAATGAATGACAAGAATAGTGCCGTCAGATGGCGTAGCGTCGCGGAAGATATTCGCATGGCTGCCGTAAAGCACCTGTATAACAAGGATCGCGGGCATTTTAGAAAAGGTCTTCTCTCGATCAAGGGTAAGATAACGTATGATGATACACTTGATAGTTCAAGCTTCTTCGGTGCCTTTATGTATGGCCTGTTTGATGCTGGCAGCGAAGAAATTACCTCGACATTAGAGTCAATGAAACGTATTTTAGGTGATGCGTCGCAGCCTGGCTTCCCTCGTTATGAAAATGATGAATACCGCCGACAACCTGGGGGACCGAGCAACTGGTGGTTTATCTGTAGCTTATGGGTGGCACAGTACTATCTGGAAACCGGTGATAAGCAAAGTGCGGAAACGATTCTCGATTGGGTGCATTCAAAGCGCTCGTCGACCGGTATGCTTTCGGAACAGATTAGCCCAGTAACTGGCGAGATGCTTTCAGTCTCCCCTCTTACCTGGAGTGAGGCAGAGTATCTGGCAACATTACTTGATTTAGTCTCGGAGACAGATTCGTGAAAAAGAAGCTGCGACATATAAAGAAACGTTTGTCGCCTAAGCATATCGTAAGTCATCGAAGTGAGCGCAAAATCATCGAATCGTTTGGAGTCGAACATGGCCTGGTGTATTTCGGTCATGTTTCAAGCGACGATGAGTATCATATTGTGCGCGGGCTTACGACATCGGTAAGTCATACGGATCTTCACTACTGCGTGGGTACGTATCAGGGATATGATATTGCCTTTGTTGAGCGTAGCGACGAATTACTTCATGCCCGCAAGAAAGCGCGCCAGCAACACCATTGGCACATTATGGAGTTCGACCTTAAGACAACGGCAGAATTGCCGCATATTTTTGTGGGCTCACATGAGTACAATGAGTCTTTTTATGTGGAGTTATTTACAAAATTTCCTGAGCTGCGCGCCCTGAATATTGGTGCGCTCGCCCCATACGACCCGCAGTTTCTCGCTAACTATCGTGTGTATGGCCTGGCTTCGCAAAGTATTGCGATTGAACGAATATTTACCCCAGAAGTGACAAAAGTGATCACGAAGCATTTTGGCCGCCTCGCGATTGAGATAAATCATAATTCCCTTTATATCTACAGTGAGCACCTGAAAGTGTCTCATGGCTTGCTTGAGAGTATGCTAAAGAACGGACTGTGGCTTTGTCAGCACGTTGATGCCGTTGCTCCACATCTGTATGACGAGTAAAGAAATACTCGCACATTTCGTGCGAGCTTTAGAGAGCTAAAACTTTCTTTTGGAAAAAACTTAGAGGGGCTGATGCCCCTCCTCGTACATAATTAGCTCTTACGGGCCTTTACTTCGTTGCGGCCAAGATTCTTCTTGGTTTCAACGTAGAGTGCGTGCTTGCGAGCGATTGGGTCGTATTTCTTCAAAGAAAGCTTCTCAGTTGTATTCTGAGTATTTTTCTTCGTGTAGTACGTACGATGACCGCTAAGCTCGCTTACGAGGCCGACTAACTTTCGCTTTGTGTTCTTCTTTGCCATTTAAACTCTCTTAATTATTATTGCAAACTTGTCTAATTGTAACAGATTGACTATAAAAAATCTAGTCATGAAAATGGAGCCACGATCGGGGCTTGAACCCGAGACCTCATCCTTACCATGGATGCGCTCTACCAACT
>JBKGVB010000019.1:0-5508 GCA_046462475.1 Saccharimonadales bacterium (SeqCode)
ATGACCCAGCCACACAAAAGGTAACAATCACTAAAGTGAATAACTACGTAGCATTAATACCGAATCCGGTGTCCAGTGAAGCAATCAAGGAAGCAAAATCAATCGACGTAGCAACCCGTGCCGAAACAATCTCTGGTATAGCAGCTGAAACAGCAGGTGCCGCACTCCAAGATAGCAATCCGATTATCAAGAAGTTGCCATATAGTGATATCTCTGGACCTTTTAAAATTGACTTTGGCTACAATCAGGATAATCAATCAAAAGTGTATTTGATCGTCTCATTCTCAACCCCTGACAGTCGACAGAAAGCCATCAAATGGCTGAAGAGTAACGGGCTAAATATAACAACTACGGAAGTTATATTTTCCGATTTTAGTAACCCTGCAATAGATGGAGTGGATCATGATTAGGAAATTACTCATCGGCGTTATTATAGCTATACTTCTCATCGGCGGAGGTGTATATATCTCTAATTTTCTCAACTCAGTGCCAGTAAAAATAACTGTACCACATACTAGCTCCATCACCGCAAAGCAAGGTGATCATACTATAGCCGAAACCAAGACGAGTCAAACTCTAAGCTTCCGCGCTCCAAAATTCTCGCATATTATTATTTCTTTTACAGGAACCGGCATATATGAATCATCCTCGAGGGCTATTACAGTAGAGGATAAGTCGGTAACAAAAACACTCCAGCCTTACTATTCAGCCAATGAGCTGAAGAAGCTCGCAACCGAAAATAGTCAGCAGATAACCGATACGATACTCACATATAATCCAAATATTAAAAACTTATACTCAATTCGCGACATCACCCTCTATCACTATGGAGAATGGGCGAGTGCTCAACTATCTTGGATCGGATCCTATGGAGATAATAGCGATTCGCTTCATGTAGTACTCAGTAAAAAGGGCGACAAGTGGAGTATTATCTACCAACCAAATATTCTTCTATTTAAGGACTATTACTCGGAGGTTCCTCTCGACATTCTAGAGAGGGTAAATAATCCTAGCTCTTAATCGGCATCACGATATGAGTATAGTTCTGTTCTTTACCTACCGGACGCAGTACGCATGGCGAGAGTGCACCAGAAAAACCAAATGAAATCTTGTCGCTATCAATCACATTAAGCGCATCGATAACATAGCGTGAATTAAGACTAACAGCTCCACTCTCACCATTTGCCTCGACTGAGACTTCAGAAGTATTCTCACCAAGCTCTGAGGCAACTGATTTTACTGTAAATATACTCTTCTCACTATCAAGAGAGATATTGATCGTACCGCCATTATCACGAGCAAAGAGATTTGCAAGCTTTACTGTACGTAGAAGTTCCGTCTTTGAAATAATACTTATTGTTGATGTGCTTCCAGGAATTAGCTGGCGATAGTCAGGGAAGTTCCCGTCGATCAAGCGACTTGTTATTTCACTGCTATCCAGCCTAAAACGAACTTGCGTTTCATCGAATAATACCTCAATTTCTTCCGTTGAGTCGGTCATCGTTCTGAGCACTTCCTGAAGTGTCGATACAGGTATGATCGCCTGGATGTCATTATTTACCTCCATAAGTCTTCTTTCACTTAGTCGATACCCGTCGGTCGCAGCAAGATAGAGTGCACCCTCGAAAGTATGCCAAAATACACCAGTCAATACAGGTCTTGTTGAATCATTACTAGCAGTAATGATTGTTTGAGATATCGCCTGCTTAAAATCATTTGCAGCAATCCGATATACTACAGCTTTTGCTTCGTCAATCACTGGAAGTTCTGGAAACTCTTCATCACTTACACCATTAATTGTGGATGAGTTTGTATCTGAAGTGATGTTAAGATGTGAGTTTTTTACTGATAACATCAATGTACCCTTCGAAAGATTTTGAATAAATTCACTTATAAGTCGAGCGGGAATAGTGATCGATCCTTGCTTTGTAATCTTTGCACCAATTAACTCAGTTGCTGCGACTTCTAGATTCGTTGCTGCAATAAGTAATTGTTTACCCGATGTTCGGAGGAGGATATTTCCTAGAATAGGTAATCCCGATCGGGTACTTGCTACTCGACCTACATTAGAGAGTGCTTTTGCGAGGTTTTCTTGGGTGACTTCTACTTCCATTATTATCCTTTTTTAATTTATTCCCTTTGTAGTAATAGTAGGCGGTGTGGAAACTGTGTAAAACTGCCTAATAACAGATATAATAATACTAGACGCACTGTGTATTTTTCCTGGGAAAAGGTGGGAACTATATTGGGTAAAACTACGACTTATTCGCCGTTTTGTGGCTGGATGGCTCTGAATAAAAAGTTTCACACACATGAGCACACATCTTTTACTCAGCTTTTCTAACTTGTCCCACATATTGAACACATCTTTTCCACATGAAGAGAGTTGGTTAAGCATACAACTTCTCCCGTATTTCTGCGATATGCTCACGGATTGCGAAATCAAGCTTCGAGGCTTTTTCTATCTTTTCAATCGAATGAATCGCTGTGGTATGATCTTTGCGACCAAGCTCACTGGCGATTCGAGGAAAACTTAAGTGCAATTCACTTCTCAGGAGATACATAGCAATTTGTCGCGGTAGAACGATATGCTTATCACGCTTTGGGCTACACATCTCCTCGGAGGATAATTGGAAATATCGCGCTGTCTTGTCGACAATCTGCTTTGGGGTTAGGTAATGTGGGCGCGTGCGGCGTACATTACCAACGAAACCTTCGGCAGTGGAGACGTCCGGGGTAATACCTCGCATTTCTGAGTAGGCGAGTAGCTGATTTAGGACACCCTCGAGTTCACGAATATTTGTCTTAACGTTCGTTGCAAGATATTCGACAGTGGCACTGTCGAGTTCGATCCCGGCAGCCGAGGCTTTTGCCTCGAGGATTGCGGATCGAGTCTCAAAGTCCGGCATTTGGATGTCGATAGACATTCCCCATTCGAAGCGGCTTTTAAGGCGCTCAGTTAATGTAGGAATATTACGTGGTGGCTTATCCGAGCTGATAATGATTTGTTTATTTGCTTGGTGAAGTGCATTAAATGTATGGAAGAATTCCTCTTGGGTTTTTTCCTTGCCGGCGATAAATTGCATATCGTCAACGATTAATACGTCAACATTTCGATACTTATCTGAAAAACCCTTTTTCTTGAATCGAATACTCTCGAGAAATTCTTTTACGAATGTTTCTGAGGATATGTAGACGATGTGAAGATTTGGATCTTTTTTGAGTAGTGCGTTTCCGACGGCTTGAATAAGGTGGGTTTTTCCAAGCCCAACGCCGCCATACAAAAAGAGAGGATTATACTTTGTGCCTGGGTCATTAACAACCGCCTGGCAGGCAGAGTAGGCGAGGTCGTTGCTTCCACCGACGATAAATGACTCGAATGTATAGCGAGGATTTAAGGTTGTAGCCGGTGTGATTATTTGCTTTGATATCGTTTTTCGAGTCGGTGCTGTCGTGATCTCGCGCGATATGACCGGACGCTTTGAGGTAGATTTGACAGTATACTCAACTCTTTTTGGGTCGAGGCCATTATTTTTTAGGACAGATCGAACTTGCTGATCAAACTTTACTTCGAATTGTCGCTTGGCAAAGATATTTGGAACGGCAATCGTGACTTCTTCTTCATCGCAATTGAGGAGTTCTGTATTTTTGAACCATGTCATGAAGGTTGCGTGCGAAACAGAGACTTCTATCTCGCCGAGCACGCTTTTCCATACTGTTTGGTCCACGAAAATATCCCCCTTGTATTTCCACTTTTCGGTTGTTGTATATCATTGTAGAGAATAAAAAAGTTTTCCACAACCATAAAGGGCATCTAACGGTAGTTAGACTGTACTAGGGAAGGATTTATCCACAGAAGGCGGCTAACACCTGTAAATATGTGGATAAGCTATCTCAAAAAGTGGAAAAAGAATTACCGCCGCGTACCAGATACTTGAGTAAACTGTCAAAATGTAGTAAAATTCTACGAAGTATGCCAAAAAGAACCCACCAACCACACAAGCGTCATCGCGCGCGAACACACGGCTTCCGCGCTCGTGTTTCCTCAAAGGCTGGTCGCCTCGTATTGAAGCGACGCCGCGCCAAGGGCCGCGCTCGCCTGACGGTATAAATAAAATCCCCGCTAAATGCAGCGGGGATTTTCATTACAGTATAGAATAGAAGTAATGATACCGTATCGACACCGTTTTCACGGACATGCTGGACTTAAGTATGTGTATAAGAATGCCCGAGTAGTGCGTGGCTCTCTCTTTACATTGAAATACCTCAGCAATCCGCGCCGTTCAACAAGTCGTTTTGCGGTCGTGGTGAGTAAAAAAGTGCTTAAATCGGCGGTAGGTCGCAATCGAATTCGCCGTAGAGTGTATGAACTTTTTCGGGCTAATATCGAGCATCTTCCGCACAATGTCGATATCGTATGTATTATTACTTCACCCGAAGTGTGCACTATGAGCGCCGATGACCTAACTCAAGAGTTTCTCCAGCGTCTTCATGAAACTGGTCTCTATAAAACTCCTCACTAAAATGGTATACTACCTAATAGTTTAATGAGAATCCCAGAGGGAAGATTTAGGTAGATTTAGTGAATATTTTTGAACTTGTTATTATCCAGCCAATATTTAACCTATTGATGCTCATCTATAGTGTCATCCCTGGAGGTGATTTTGGTGTTGCAATTATCATCTTTACTATTTTAGTGCGATTTGCACTTTATCCGCTGACGCGAAGTATGCTTCATCAGTCACGCGCGATGCGTAAACTCCAGCCAGAACTCGCTCGTATTAAAAAGCAAACAAAGGGCAACCGTCAGGCCGAGAGTATGCAGATGATGGAGCTCTACAAGAAACATAATGTGAATCCATTCCGCTCAATCGGTATCCTGCTAATCCAGCTTCCGATCTTTATTGCGCTCTATAGTGTCATTCGAATTATTACATTGCATCGCGATCAAATCGGTAAATATACCTATGATTTTCTCGAAAATATCGGTCCTATTCGCCAGCTCATTGAACATCCTAGTCAGTTCAAGGAAAAACTCTTTGGTATCGTTGACCTCGTAAACCCAGCATTCCATAGTGGTCGTGTAGATATTTTCCTTATCTTCGTGGCGGTTGTTGCGGCGGTTGCGCAGTACTTTATGAGTCGTCAGACGATGCCTCAGGCAACATCGAAGCGACGTCTTCGCGACATTCTCGCGGATGCAGCTGAAGGCAAGCAAGCTGATCAGTCCGAGATGAATGCAGTAGTAATGAAGAATATGAGCAAAGTACTGCCGGTATTTATGTTTGTCATCATGGTAAGTGTGCCGGGTGCTCTCGCGCTCTACTACGCAGTATCGAACCTTGTAGCTCTTGGTCAGCAGGCATACCTTATTCGCCAGGACGAAGAAGAGATGGATCAAATCGCTTCCGAGTCACTCGAACGGTCTAGTAAGAAAGCCACCGTGAAGGCACGCGAGAAACAGGCGAAAGAAGCTACGGTGACGCGGATTGTTGCAAAGGATACAGG
>JBKGVB010000020.1:0-13965 GCA_046462475.1 Saccharimonadales bacterium (SeqCode)
ACTGTTGCGATCTGACTTCTGAGGCTCGCTTTTGTTACAGCAGCAATGTCCTGACCATCAATAAAAATCGCGCCCTTAATGGGCTGATATAGCCCCATGAGAAGGTTTGATATCGTCGTCTTTCCGCCACCCGACTCACCAACTAGCGCTAGCTTTTTCCCTGGAGAGATCTCAAAATTAATGTCGTGCAGCACATTCTTCTCATTGCCATACGCAAAATCAACATTGTGATATTCAACTTTTCCGTCCGTCACCTTCAGTGCCAAAGCGCCCTTATCTTCAGGCTCAGATTCTTCTCTAAGCGCTTCAAGATAGTCTTTGCTATTTGCCGCTGCCCGCTGATACATCTCAATAAAGAAATTCATACGCTGGAGTGGAAAATTCACTTGATTTACAAGAGTGATAAGCAGCACCATATCGCCGATTGTCAGACCACCCGTTGCCGTCTGATAGAAAAGCACCAGGAAGATACCACCATAAATAACCGACTGCAACATTCCGCGCTGAGAATTACGCACATGCCAGTGTCGCGATTGCTTCTTGGTGAGACGCACCATGTCCTTGATCCGTCCATCGAAGAAAGATAATTCGCTTCTTTCGGTTCCAAAACTTTTTACCAGTCGCATCTGCGAGACAACTTCCGCAAAACGGCCGCTCGCTATATCAAAATGTGAATTCTTCTCATGCTCAAGCTCCTGCCAAGTAGTACTTGAACGACGGGAAAGAAGCATATGCACAGGAATTAAAAGAAGCATCAGAACAGCAAGTGCCGGACTATAGTACGCCATGATTCCGAGTGAAATCACTACGGTAAGTAGCATTTCGAGCAAGTTATTGGCAAAGAAATTAAGAAACTGTGTAATTTCACTAATAGCCCTAGAGAGGCGATTAATAATCTTTCCTGTTACCTCACCGTCATAATAATGTTGCGGCAATGTCATGAGATGTTCATAGTATCGCGTCGAAAGTTGCTGACGTACTCGCACCGCCATAATATCGCCATAATATCCAGCGACATCGCCCAGGCCGTAGCTTATAAGATTCACTCCCAATACTCCGAGTGCAAGAAACACAATCGGCGTCATATCAAACAATTGCTTATGCGCTACTATATTTACCATCAGGTTTGTTGCATCACGAATCAAGAATGGCGTCACCAAACCTAAAAGAGCCGTCACGACAGACGCAATAGTAATAAACACAAACAAACTACGGAGTCCGCTTGTTAGACGCAAGATTTCCCGAATATTTTTCACTATATTTATTATAGCATGGGCGTCGTCTACATACGTCGAATATACCCCTTAAACATAAGCAACTCTTGACATGTATTGCATAGTTCGATATGATAGTACTTGTGTCTTTTTATGTGTGAGGTAAGAAGTACACGTTTCACCTCTGTTATTGAATACTACTAAGTCGTCTGATACTGGCGCATGACAGAGGGTATAAGGAGGAAGAAAATTAATGCGTAGAATTACGCCACTTCTGGTGGGTCTATTTGCCGTGATTTCAATCGCAGCATTTGGCGCACCCGCTGCTCACGCAGCATCACCAACCACCACAGCAAAAAAAGTATATTATAAAGTCGAAGCAGGTGATTCACTTAGCGTGATCGCCCAAAAATACGACACTAATTGGACCCGCATCTACGATGCAAACACGTCAATTTCTAACCCAGACGTTATTAACCCTGGGCAGAAACTACGTATCCCAAGCAAGAGCGAAAAGCTTACATCACGTCCTGTCGCATCGCAAGCCGTAGCTACTCCAAGCTACACTTACACTACCCAGGCAGCCTACAGCTATAGCTCTTCCCGAAAAACTACTGCAACATATAGTAGCGGCAACAGTGTGTGGGATAAACTCGCACAATGTGAAGCAAGCGGTAACTGGAGCACTAATACCGGCAACGGCTACTACGGCGGACTACAATTTACCCAAGGCACCTGGTCCGGCTATGGCGGTACAGGATCGGCTGCAAATGCCAGCCGTGAAGAACAAATTGCTGTCGCAAAACGCGTCCAAGCCTCACAAGGCTGGGGTGCATGGCCAGCATGTTCTGCCAAGCTTGGTCTGTAAACAATACATATTTAGATAACCCCCAATAATAAAAACATCCGGCACGCCTCACGCGCGTTTTGCCGGATGTTTTCTTTTCTGCTAAATACGTTCAGCGCCGCACGTGCGCTGCGCCGCGTCACCTGCCGCTTCAACTAGTTTAGTCACATCGTCTTCTCGCAAAGTCCGATCATGGCTTGTCACTTTGATACGCAAGGTAACTGTCTTGGTCGATACATCATTCTCTGACTGGTATATACTTACTGGCGATATTGCAATTGAAAGTTCCGCGCCTACCGCACTAATCGCCTTAATAACTGTTTCGTAAAGAGTTTCATAGGTCACATCTACCGAAACTTTGAGTGAAATATCCTGCGTAATACTTGGGTATTTCGAAAGTGGCGTATACGCTTCATCTTTCTTAGCAGTCTTTACAAATGATAGGAAAAGCTCGAAGCCAGCACTTGCCTCTGGCAATTTAAATGCCCTCAGTACTGATTGCCTATACTCGCCTACTATACCGCCGAATCGCTCACCAACCCACAGCATCGCAGAGCGCTTTGGATCGAATGGTGCAGCGAGCTGCTTTAATACATCATATTCGCCGAAGTCAAAATCTGATAGTGGCTGATAGCGAACGATATCTTGATCGATTAGCTGCTCAACGATTCGCTTTATATTGTAGTATGGCGCATCACCGCTACTTTTCTTGTTTGCATACACGCCCGCAAGACGATCAAACTCACGAGGCAAACCTTCATCATCAAACTCATCTTTATGATGGCCCTTACCGATTTCAAATAGCGTCAGCTCATCATATCCATTACGGATATTTGCATTTACATGAGAGAGTAAGCTTGGCAAAACACTCAACCTGTAATACTGGAGATCCGGGCTTAGTGCGTTACCAAGTTGAAATGCCTTGTCGGGGTTTTGTCCTGCATTTTTTAATACTTTTTCGTGTACGAAGCTATATGTCAGTACTTCATTTGCACCAGCCCGTGATAAGTCTTCACGAATAGATTGCTTCAGTTCACGCAACTCATTCTTTAGTGCTGGCTTCATACTTCTAGTCGGCAGTTCTCGTGGCAATTTATCGAATCCATAAAGACGACCGACTTCTTCTACAATATCTTCTGGAAGTTCAAGATCCGTACGCCAAAATGGCGGTGTAATCGTAAACTCTCCACTGACTTTCATTTCTACGTTTTCGAGAAGTAACCTTGTCTCGCCTTCTTCCAAGCTAAGCCCAAGTCGTTCATTAATAAACTTCTGACTCACTGAAACATCATTTCCCATTTCACCACCCGACCTTTGATCGAATACCTCGCTCGCCTGCTCGGCTGACGAGACATCTTTAACACTCATCATAAGCAGATTCATAATGTAATCGTTCTGCAGTGGTGATTGACCTTTATTAAACCTGGTCAATGCATCGGTAAATACGCCGTGTCGCATACTACTTTTGCGCGCTGCATACATATCAAACGTGGCGACTTCAAGCACAATATTCTTCGTATCGGCCGAGACTTCACTATTGCCACCACCCATGATACCGCCAAGTCCGATAGGACCTTCGCCATCAGCAATGACGATGTCGTCTTCCGTCAGTTCATACGTTTTATCATTGAGCAGTGTGATCGTCTCACCTGCTTTCGCCATACGCGCACCGATTGTTGCACCGCGAATCTTATCATAGTCATACGCATGCGTCGGCTGTGCGGTTAGTAGCATTACATAGTTTGTGACGTCGACAATATTATTTATCGGCTTGGAACCCATAGCGACAAGTGCACATTGCAGCCAGACAGGACTTGGTTTAATCTCGACATTTTTCATAGCCGTAAACATCACGCGAGGCACTTTTTCTCCCGCTTCATTGAATACTACAAGTTCCAGGCCTTCACCGGCTTCAAATGTTGGCGCACCCAGGTACCAATCCGGGCTAATAAATTGGTGGCCCAAAATTCCAGCAATTTCGCGCGCAACGCCAAGCTGCCCGAAGAGATCCGGGCGATGCGTAAACATTTTGTTTTCAATATCGATGATAGTATCGTCAAGTCCATACACTTTTGCAAAACTTGCTCCAGGTGCAATCTCTACGTCGCTTGGCTTCCACTCATCAGGATTAATCTCTAAGATTCCTTCATGATCAGTACCGATTGCAAGTTCGTCAGCAGCCGCAAGCATGCCGTTACTCATCACACCACGAAGCTCGCGCGCACCAAGTTTGAATTCCTCACCCGTACCGTAGGTACTTGGCACGACACTTTCTGGCGGCAACCATACGGCCCACATATCCGCGTGTACATTTGGCGCACCACAGACAACTTGAATCAACTCACCTGTACCAGCATCTATCTTACATACATTTAATCGATCGGCATTTGGATGCTTTTCGCACTCTACAACTTTTACAATTTTCGCATCTTTATATTTATCTGCGAGATCGATAACTTCTTCGACACCGCCGAGCTGCTCATTGATTCGTTTTACCAATTCACCGACTGGAGGCAGTTCAAAATCGATATATTGCTTTACTGTATTTAGACTTACTCGCATAACTATCCAAATTATACCGTATTTCTACGTTTTACGCGGCGAAAACTACCTGCCGTCATGATTCGTCCAGTCAGTCGCTAGATCAAAGCCATATGGATATCTCGCGGCAAATCCACCAGTATCATAGACCTTGCCCGGACCCATGCTTGTCTGCACGACCGTACAACGAGGATACGAAACGTAATTTGCCGCCACTAGGATATACCCATCCGAGTCGACTTTAGCGCCGTCAGATCGTATATGATAGCCGCCTTTCCCACAAGCACCAATGACAACATTCATTGGCAAATCATAATATGTCTCGCGGTGCGCCACGCCGTTGCTATCGACAAAGACTTGCGCGCCCTTCGACGCCGTCAATGCATTTGGTAGTGGCTTGAAAACTACTCGTTGGACTTTTTTCAGCTTGGCACGCTCGACGACCAGTACGACAGACGCTCCATCTTTTACAATATCTCCTGATCGAAATACTGTTTTATCTTTGCTGCTTAGCGGCTTCTGTTTGGCATCTTTTAAAATCGTATTCGGTGATTGCGCGACTGTCATGACAATTTCATGCAAACTACCATCAATAATCGTAACTGGTCGAGACCTATAAATAATTACGTCGACATATGGTTCTACGAGTTTGCTATTCTCCGATGGCTCAACAATATCATGCGAATCGACCGTAATTTCAGCATCCTTCAAAGCGTCCCGCACCGTACCTGCATGTGTCAAAATAATCTGTTGATTCCCGCGATCATAAAATGTCACTAGCCGCTTCGGCTTCGCCGACTCAGACGAATGAGTCAAAGCATACGCCAGTAACACACCTAAAAGTATCAGCACGGTGAATGCGATTAAAAGAAATTCTCTTTGTTTTAATATTTTTAAAAGTTTCTTCTTCGTTTTTTTCTTCATGAGAAGGCGCCTAGTTATCAGCTTACTCCCCTACTATACACCCGCCCCGCTATCCGCGCTCGAATAGGACTAGAACTGCTTTAAGAAATCTAGCTTTGCGCTTTCAAAATGGCGTACGTCTTCGATATTGTGCTTCATCATTACCAGACGATCGACACCGCAGCCAAAGGCAAATCCAGTGTATTCATTTGGATCGATGCCTGCAGCCCTAAGGACATTTGGATGAATCATACCGCAACCGAGTAATTCGACCCAGCCTTCACCGCTACACACTTTACAGTCCGGTTTCTTGCCTTCACAGAATGGACAACTGAGTGCAAATTCAAAACTAGGCTCAGTAAATGGGAAGTAGAATGGATTCACTCGTACATCAAGCTTCTTGTCGTAATATTCCTGCAAGAATTCCTGCAGTGTTGCGATGAGCATACCGGCATGCACGCCCTTTGCCACATACACACCCTCAACCTGATAGAAGGTATGTTCATGCCGTGCATCCAGGTCTTCGTTTCGAAATACTCGGTCTGGTACGACGGCCGCAATCGCTTCACCATTTTCTAGATTTTCACGATATTTCCTAAGCACCCGATTTTGCATCGTCGAGGTATGCGCAGGTGCGATGAACGGGTCGCCGTCTTTGTCTGTCTCAACCGTCATGAACGTATCGTAGTCGTCACGTGCAGGATGACCCTTTGGAAAGTTCAAGCTCTCAAACATATGGTATTGATCATCGATCTCACGGCTCTCCTCAATTGCAAATCCCATGCGACCAAAAATATCACTTAGTCGTGCAATTTCTTGCATTAGCGGGTGAATCGAACCACTTTCACTTGGCAAAAGACCTGGAATCTCGGCATTTATATCCATCGGTGCGGTCACATCAATCGGCGGCAGCTCAACAGCTTTGTCGACTTCGGCAGCAACTTTTTCTTTGAGCTCTTGGCTTAGGGCATTCACCGCCTGACCAAACTCTTTCCGCTGTTCGGGCGCAATATCTTTAATAGAAGACAAAAGCTCCTTTAGTTCTGGCGCTTTTAAAATCTCACGCTTGTCTTCAAGCGTCTCATAACGAGCCAGTAGCTTTTCTCGAGTGTTAGCAATAGTTTCCATTGAGTAATAGTATACAGAAGATTACGTCGGGATGACAGAGGATTACGGTGCGACTGCTTTGATCGCAAAGAGAATCAGAATAATCACTGCAATAGCAATAATAACTATCCATGCCAGCGCAAGGCTTGATGTCTTTTTAGTATTCTCTAGGTATGCAGAATCTTCGACACCGTCTACTGGCTTGCCCTCACTGGCTGCTTTCTTTTTTGCTTTTTCATGAAGCTCAGCCGCAATTCGTTTTTGCAGCTCAGTGCGGTTATCGTCTTGGTTAAGAAATAAGGCCATAGCTTTATTGTACATCAGAATATGATATACTTTAGCCATATTCTATATATAAGGAGGGAATATATTTATGGCAACCAGAAAAACTGCTGCGAGTAGCAAAAAAACGACCGCAACTCGCAAAAAAGCGGCTCCCGTCGCCAAAAAAACAACTACAAAAGTAACGACTGTTGCAGCGTCAGCTTCAGGCGCAGCGCGTAGCACCACGAGTGTTTTGCCGACTAACCTCGTCAACATTCTTCTTGCCGAGCTTGTTGGTACATTCGTACTGACGAGTGTGGCGCTCATGACGTCAAGTGATGTTGTACCACTTTATGTTGGCCTAACACTCGCTGTACTCGTGATGGCAGTTGGCGGCGTTTCAGGCGCGCATGTCAACCCTGCAGTCACATTTGGACTATGGGCTTCTCGCAAGCTGAAGTCTGCACTTCTACCGTTCTACTGGATCGCACAGCTCATCGGAGCTATGGCTGCAGTACTCGTAGGCAGTGCCGTTTCAGGTACAAAGATTGCTCTCGATTTCGGTCACTTTGGCACATTCGCATGGCCAATCTTCTTCGCCGAATTGATCGGTACAGCAATCTTCATCTTCGGTCTTGTCAGCGTAGTTAACCGCGCTGAACTGACTGTAAACATGAAGGCATTTGGTATCGGTCTTGCGCTATTTGTTGGTCTGCTTGTTGGCGGTACATTCTATACACAGTCTCGCACAGCAGCAATCGACAAGTACCAAACTGCTGCTCAAAAAGACAGTGGCGCTGAAATCTCACACGAGATTTACGTAAAGGGTGTTACGCTTAACCCAGCAATCGCACTTGCTTCAACAGAAAGCACAAAGAGCGAGCTGACAAGTGGTAGCGCAGCTGGCAGTGAAAAGCACTATTCACGACTTGGCTGGGAGACTATCCTCTCAACTCTGATCGGTGCTGCACTTGGTGGCAACCTAGCACTACTCGTTGCATACCGTTTCCGTTCATAATCGCCTGAACGTTCGGAACCGTATAAAAACTCCCCGATCAGTCGGGGAGTTTTTATGATGCTTTTATTATTCGTCTTCAGACGGCTTATCAAGCAAAAGCGGATCAACACCCTCGCTGCCACCGGAAATCTTTACGACATCTTTGTCGACGCGAGCTAGTTGCTTATGAGCATTATTGAAATGACCAACCGTTGCGCCAAGGCTCGTGCCGAGTTTTTGCATGTAGCCCTCAAATCCGCGCAGATGCTTACCAAGCTGTTCGACATTTTTGCGAATAATCTCCGTGTCTTTCTGAATCTCCAGGCTACTAAGTCCCTGCGCTATAATCTGCAGCATAGCAGAAAGCGTACTCGGACCCACAATTGTCACTCGCTTATCGACAGCTGCATATTGCATAAGATCACGGCCATTCACTCCCGCTGCACCTACCTTATTTGCGAGGAGGTCGTAATATATAGCCTCCGAAGGAATAAACATAAGCGCTTGCCCAAGTGTGCCCTTCTTTGCATTAATATATTTGGCCGTTTCGTCGATACGCTTCTTCAGATCATCTTTGAACGCCTTCTCGAGCGCTGGTCGATCCTCAGGCTTTGCTTCGATAAGACGATTGTAGTTTTCGAGAGAGAATTTACTGTCGATTGGCAGGATTTTATCGTCGAGATGTACAATTGCATCGACGATCATTGCCTCCCCTAGCCGGTATTGTAGTTCAAATGTTCCCGGAGGAAGCATGTTTTCAAGAATCTGCTTTAAATAAAACTCGCCGAGGACCCCGCGCTGCTTTGGGTTTGCCAGTACATTCTGAAGCGTCTTCAGCTCGTCGGCCACGTCGACCACACGGCGATTGGTCTCATCAAGCTTTGCAAGTCGCTCCGTGACATTACTGATTAGTTTCGCACTCTCAGAGAGCTGCCTGCCTACCGCCTGCTGAACAGCCGCATTGTTTCGCTCTAATTTATCGCCAACAGCTTTATTCAGCTCGGTCACTGTGCGTGTCAGCTCAGTAACATCGCTCTTCACAAGCTCCACAGCGCTACTATTTTTCAATTCTTTCAAACGGCTATTGAGCAAGTAAATCACCACGCCAAAGCCGAGTACTACTGCAACAAAAAGAATAATTACGATTGGTTCATCCATCCACTTAATATAGCATTAGCCGAATCACGACGACAAGACAAACAGAGGCGATGAGGGCAACTATGAAGTTACGGAGCTGCACCAGCCAAGCAAAAAGAAGATACCCCAGCCCAAAGACGAGCGCCATCGCCAGCGCTCCACTCCACCATACAAGACCAGCTGTCAGTTGCAGTATATTCCACAGCGCAACAGTTACCAGTAAGACGACAAACAGCGGTCGAAAGACCCTTCGATGTACGAGTGCGATCAGGGCACCAAATGCCGACAATATCATCGCCAGCGCACTCGCAAAACTCAGCTTATCTGCACAGCGTCCCGTTATTCGCATAGCGTCCGAGCATAAGGTTGGCGTAAATACGTATTTATCAAGCAGGACATACAGCATGGTAGCGACTAGACCCACTACTACACCGGTCACAAAAATCCCCACAGCATCGTTTCTCGACATCATCAACGCGCCCGGTTGCTTCTGCTCGACCACTTTTCTTGTAGCCATTTTCTCTCCCAACTTTGCTTATTTGTAGCTATTGTACATGTTGTTTGAGTTTTTTGCGAGTCGATGGCTTGGTGTGAGGATGCACAGCTTTCGCTCGCTGCAAATACCATGGCACGCCAGCAAAGGCGATGACAAATCCACCGAAGACATCGAGTGGTGTATGTACGAGCGCCACGACACGCCCGACCGCCACGAGCGCCGTGAGGACGAGCAATATTACAGCGATTTTTTTGCGCCTCGTCTCAAACCACACAGCAAGCGTGATTGCCATACAAAACAGCACGTGATCCGACGGGAAACCAGGGTTATTCAAATAGTACGCGCCCGCCTTCGCCCCGAGTACCTGAAATGGCCGAGCAAGCTCTGGCTGGTAGATTGATGCGATGAGGGTTGCCGCAAGATAAGCAGTCAAGCCGGCCATCAGGATGCGACTATAACTCTCGAGTCGATGCCCTTTTGGGATTAAGAACAAAAGTGCCCAACCACCAAGCAATACAACGGGGATAATGAAGCCATCAGCGAGGATTTTTACCAAAAGCGCATTCATAGTACCGATTATAGCACTTGCCACTATGCAGAGAAGGAACTTTTGCTCGTCTTTCCTTAGCAACTACGTACTCGAGCAATACTAGTTATGCTACAATCGTATCAATGCCACAAGATGAACACACACTCTCAAACTCAAGGCTCAACAGCCTCCGTGCCGCCGTATTAGGTGCCAACGACGGACTTGTTTCTACGTCCAGTATTGTCGTCGGTGTTGCTGGCGCTGGCTCAGATCACAGAGCTATTTTTACCGCTGGCATGGCCGCTCTTGTCGCTGGCGCACTATCGATGGCCGTCGGAGAATATGTCTCCGTATCTTCGCAAAGTGACGCTGAGAAAGTCCATATCGAGCGAGCACATGGCGGTGATGCATCAGGCCATGAAATCACAAGCCCGCTCCAAGCCGCAGTGGCCTCACTCGTGTCATTTACTGTCGGCGGACTCGTACCATTCCTCGCGATCATCCTTTCGCCAAGCCATATTGCGATTCCTATCACCTTCTTTGCAGTCTTTATCGCACTCATGATCACTGGCTACGCAAGCGCAACGATCGGCAAAGCATCACGCAAGCGTGCGATGCTACGAGTCGTGATAGGCGGCCTCCTCGCAATGGTGATTACCTTTGGCGTCGGCGCTGCATTTGGAACGCTTGGAAAATAGTACTAACTACAGGTCTTAATCGATGGAGTTAGTACGCATAGTTTGTATTTTGGGATCTTTTGGTCAGGCCTTTATTTTAATTAGCAACAGGCGACCAAGAGACCCGTATGCCAATAGGCGTTGTATTTGGCGTGGTCGTAATATAGACAGTAGCACTTCCGCTGGCAGTAGTGTCTGTTTGAGAAAACTGAAGCGTCCTCTTCTTCACTTCGCCCGTGCCTGCAAGCTGACTCTCGCCAATATATACACCATTGAGATGAACTTCCGAAGACACTTCAAAACGGGGTTGTTTGGAAATTTGCAACCATTCTATGGTTTTTCCCGAAGTATATGAAACATCCACGTATGCAATACTCGCTGCTGATCCACCGAGCCTTACAGAATAACTACTCGCAACTAATTTATTGCTAGTACTTGTATCAGGTGTAGACGACACACTGCTGGCTCCTTCTTTTACTGAAGCACGAGATGGAGTCGCTGAAGCACCTCCTACCCCTTGCGGATTAGTCGTAGGAGTAGCCGGAGACTTCGTAAGCTTTTCTTTGTTAGCGTCTGGTGATTTTGGTTTAGTTTTAGATCCAGCTGATGATTTTTCAACGGTGATAAGATCTCTGTCAACTACCTTATCCTGAACCTCAACTCTTCGCCCCTCTGAGTGGCCACTTCTTTGAGTTAATGCATATGTAGTTGCGCCTGTTAAAGCAAGGCCGACTAGCAACGATAGCGCAAATTTACTCTTCAATACTTCTTTGAGTAGCGCTAAGTTATGCGACATCTTTCTTTTCATAGACTTTAATATACCACTCTTTCATAGTTTATTAATAGAATCCTTCTATTCTACGGCTCATAGATATTTCAGGAAGATTTCTATTCCCAGGTTAGTACATATATTCCGAAGCAGCCGATTATTCATAGACCAGTGACCAACTCTAGATATTACATAGCGCTGTTATCAGACCGGCTAATTAAAGCTATTCATTCGATAGCCTTATTGCAAAATGATAGTAGCTACAGGAAATATTAGAGATTTCTTTATGCGCTCATTATAACAAAAGAACTCCGAAGTGGAGTTCGATAGTACTTATGCTTGGCTGGGGATGAGGGATTCGAACCCCCGATCACGGGACCAGAACCCGCTGCCTTACCACTTGGCCAATCCCCATCAGCCATACGATTGTAGCATTTTTACCCAAACACCTCAAGCGCGACGGAAATTGATATCAAGACTCGTCACCGTGCCTACAATCGAAAGCAATAGAAGCATCAAACATACCGGTAGGATTCCGAGGGGAATATCTGGATGATCGCCCAGTAGTGGTACGCTTGCCTGCACATTGCTCGCCAGACCTATACACATTATGCCCAGCCACATCAAGGGAGTCAGCCATGCACATGCAGCGGCACATATTCGTGCCAAACGGCTAAGTGCGAGCGGCAAAAAGTACGGCAACGCAAGTAGCTCAATGACGACAATCAGCGCAAGGATAATCGGAAGTGGCTTTACCCATTCCGCTGGAAGCAATGTACCAAGCGAGTCAAGGGTGTCACTGTAGCCAAATAACTGCAGCACTAGCATCACTACGATCACAAATGCTGCCGCATAAGCCAATCCATTCGCTAAGTTAGCGGAACGTTTATAAAGATGTGCTTCAACTTTTTTCACTAATTTTTATTGTACGCTCTTTCCGTGAGAAGATTCGTTGTATTTTTCGCATAAATGCTTGCGCTTTTCTCCGAGATCGGTACAATAACGATAGCGACTCAAAAAAACAAAAACATTTTCAAATATCGTAGTCGCTCTACGACATCCACCACAACTTAATACCTCTCGATTTTCGAGGGGTATTTTGTTTCATTGATTCCGCTTATGGTAATGGAGTATACTTCTAAGTATGCATAAAATCGCACGCGGATTTACTATCGTTGAGCTTATTATTGTCGTCACAGTCATTGCGATTCTCGCATCGATCACCATTGTCGCTTACAACGGCGCACAGGCTCGCGCCGAGTACGCACGAGCACAAACCGACATGAAACACATAAGCGATGCGCTTACTGTCTATCAGTCACAAAACGGCAGCTACCCGGTAGGAGATGGAAGCACATTCCAACCAGTAGCCACCGCTCTGGCATCTCTCGTGCCAAGCTATCTGGACAATGCAAATGCCCTAACACCAAAGACTGGATATGCATATCTTTATCGTGCAGATACTGCCGGCACTGATTATGAGCTTATCCGTATCTACGGAACCGCAAGCAGCAGCTGCGCAACACTACCGAGCGTTGAAACGAGCGGCAACCCTCTCATGCGGACCACCGGTACTTGCGCCAATAAAGCCTGGGGCTATTGGTCTACGGGTACGACTACTCCGACTGCTTGGTAGCTTTCAGTGAGTTTTCCGTACGCCACTTGGCGATCTCGCCATGGTGGCCACTTAGTAAAACTTCTGGAACTTTTCGCCCCTTGAAATCTTCAGGACGTGTATACTGAGGAAATTCGAGCGTCTCGCCATCCGAAAAGCTTTCAATCTCAGCGCTCGTCTCGCCGCCAAGGACTCCAGGAATAAGCCGAACAATACTATCAATAATCGTCATAGCGGGTAGTTCCCCGCCAGTCAGTACGTAGTCACCTACTGATACTTCTCCGTCTACAAGCTCCAAGATGCGCTCATCGTAGCCTTCATAACGCCCACAAATAAATATATACCCGTGGTCTGCCTCTGAATATTCCCTCGCAAGGGCCTGCTTCCAACGCTCTCCGCGCGGAGTCATCAGGAGTACTTTTGCAGACGGGTCGTTTGCCTTTGCAGCCTCTACCGCTTTCCAGAGTGGTTCTACCATCAGTAGCATACCGTCACCGCCGCCATATGGTGTGTCATCTACTTGTTTTCGTGGACCAAGACCAAAATCACGAAGGTTTAGCGTACTTAGCTCAACAATAGAATCTTTTTGCGCCTTCCACATCATGGAATTTTCAAACACACCCGTAAACATTTCGGGGAACAATGTAATAACCTGGAATTTTCTCATCTTCTATTCATTATACAGGAGGAGGACGCCTCTCTATCTGTTTTGACAATAAGTGCCAAAGCCGCACTCCTCCTCCGACTTGCACATCTATACCAATGCAACCAAAAAACCACCCTTGATGGGTGGTTTCTCAGACATATAAGGCTCTCAACTCTTATAAAAGGGTTGCTCGCATAGAGCTTTTGGTAGTTCTCGCAGTTGT
>JBKGVB010000021.1:0-11106 GCA_046462475.1 Saccharimonadales bacterium (SeqCode)
TGACGATCGCATATGCCAGAATAGCTACCACTAGGCCGACTACGGCGTAGAGAATGGTGTTCTTGGCACTCGATATCTTTCCGGCATCACCATCGGAGGTTGCATAGCGGATACCAGCGATAATGATGACAATAACAGCAATAATACCGAGTACCTGAAGGAGGATTTTGATTATATTCCTGATATAGTCCTTGAACTTTGCTCCACCTTGGTGTGCTTCCTGGCAAATAGCACCAGTATTACAATTCTGGAAAACATTAATTGCACTGGCAGGCTGCAGCGTCGCAACACCAAGACCGATCGTCATCATTGCTGCTGCTATAAATAGCTTTATTCTTTTCATCTAAAAACTCCTCATTATGAATCCTGTTATCACGAAGGCAAGTATGATCACCACGAGACCGACAACCGCATAGAGGATTGCGTCCTTCGCCTGCGCCACTTTACCTGAATCTCCACCAGAGGTAGTATACATAATTCCGGCAATGATAATGATAATCACTGCCACAACACCACCCAAGAAATACGCCGTATTGAGCACGCCGACAATCACCGTATTTGGATCTGACTTCGGAATGACACCACCTGGGTTAATCTTATTGCCCGATACTGTCACTGCAGCCAAGCTGGAAAGTAGTTGTTTTATCATCTAGAGATTCCCCGCGATCAATGACACAATTGCCACCGACATAAATGAAAGGATAAGCCCGACAACAGCATTAATAATCGTCTTTCGCCCAGCAGCCACCTGGTCAGAGCTACCCGCGCTTGTTAAATATTTGTACCCACCAAAAATAATGTAGCCAAACGAGATATATCCGACCAGCTGCAACATAATATTGAGTACATTGAGAGCGATTTTCCAAATAAATCCCGTTAGGTCATTGCCTGGGCTTTTAATCGAACAGTCGCCAGCCTGCAAGCCATCATACCAAGCAGGGAAGGTGAGAAAGTGCGAATTACAGCCGCCAGCCGCAGAAGCTACTGGCGCTGGCGCAAATACGCCCACTACACCGAACAGGGAAAGAGCTACGATCAATACTTTTAATCGCTTCATCACCCGAATACTCCTCCTGGAATTAGGAACTGTAAGAATCCGTACATCAGTGCAAAAGCCACAAGCCCGATCACGATATTCGTCATCGTCATCTTTGCCTTTGTAATCTGAGAAGCATTATCTTCAGCTGTCGCGTAGAGGATGGCCGCATAAATGAAGCCACCAACCGCCACAAGACCAATACCTGTCGCTAGGATGTTAATGACAAGGGCAAGAATCTTCCATATGCCATCTTTTGTACAGAAACCTTTCAATATGGCCGCACTACAGCTAGGCTCGGTGGCACCTGTAGTAGGTGTGGGGGCCGTTGTTGTGTCCTTCTTAATGCCCTTATGTCCTTTACACGCAGCTTTTCTATCGGCGTCAGTCAACTTATTCTTCGGATCTGCTGCACTCTTATATACGCTCTGCATTGTGTCGTCAGCACAGACAATAGTTTCATCTACCACCCTATAGCCGCCATGCTTCTTACAGGCAAACTGAAAGTCTTTATCATCGAGAATGTCTCCCGGTGCCGCATCGGTCTTATGTGCTGTAACGGTCTTACCGTCCTTACATTTCACATTAGTAGCTGGTGGGTCAGCGAAAGCAGACGGAGATATAAACACCATAGAAAAGAGTGCCGTTACAAGAATGCCCGTGCCAAGAACTAGAATTTTTTGTTTTATTTTCATACCTGCCCATACTGTAAGACATTTTTTGGAAACATGCAAGAATTTTTCATAGACGAATCTTGACTTTTCATCTGTAAAATGATATTCTAAAAGGGATATGTGGGAAGTTCTCGTGAGAACTCCGCTGGGTAGACTATCCATGCGGAATTTTATCATGCTGTTCGCCACGATTCTTGTGGCCGTTTTTGCGTACCAAGCAGCCATTTCTACCCCTGTTTCTGCAGCACCAAGCGCAGCGACATGGAACAACAATGGCCTTACATACAACAATCGTGACTACACCGGTCCTCAGACAAGTGATGGCGCCAATCCACCAGGCTTATCATCAAACAGTCTCTTTTATACATCGTACGATCAGTCAAATTCTGGCCCATCAAAAGGCTACCTCATTTACTTTGATAGCAATGTCACCACCGACAATGTCGCAAGTGTGACAAAAGCCCATTACCAGACCGGGGATTACGACGTAGCATCGGGCGTCTTCAGTAATCTATCTCCACCTCAAGATATATCTATAGATAGCTCAACGTACGCCAATCGAGGCAACACAACGAGCGCTATCAATCCAACGAATAGCTGCAACGTCGATGGAGTTGGCTGGCTAGTCTGTCCTGTTTCGCGCTGGATTTCCAATGGAATGGATTATCTATACAAGATCGTAGCGTCATTCCTAACCGTAGCCCCAATCAGCACCAATACAAGCGGTCCGATGTACCAAATGTGGAAAGTAATCCTAGGCATCGCCAACATACTCTTTATCATTGCGTTCCTCATACTTATCTACGCACAGGTGAGCGGCGGGCTGCTGACAAACTACACTATCAAGAAAACTTTACCTCGCATTATTATTGCGGCCGTTCTCGTAAATGTATCGTATTGGGTATGTGCCGTAGCAGTCGATGTATCAAATATCCTGGGTGCATCCGTATATGATCTTATGCAGGGCATCCTTCAAAGACTCGGTGCGGCAAACTCAAGCGGCAACCATATAGATATGTCATCGGTCAACTGGTCGAACGTTACTGCCGTAGCGCTTGGCGGAGGTGCAACTATCGGTGGTATTACCCTCATAGCCGCAACCGGTGGTGGTGCGGCAGCGTTAGGTTTCATGATTATCGCGGCACTTATGCCAGCGCTTTTTGCTGTATTTGTTGCTGTCGGTGTGCTCGCTGCCCGTCAGGCACTCATCACTATCTTTGTCGTCATTTCTCCACTAGCATTTGTGGCTTATCTATTACCAAATACCGAGGAGTGGTTTACTCGTTGGCGCAAGCTATTTGTCTCTATGCTCCTCATGTTCCCAGCATTTAGTGTCATATTCTCTGGAGCGCAGATAGCTGGCGTACTCATCATTCAGACGGCTCAATCACTTCCAGTAGTGATTCTTGGTCTCGTCGTTCAAGTCGTCCCGCTCTTTATTACTCCGTTCCTTATTAAACTAAGTAGCGGTATCCTCAGTACAATTACCGGACATATTAACGACCGATCGAAAGGCGTCTTTGACCGAGGAAAGAACTGGGCAAACTCACGTGCAGAAATGCATAAATACAAAAACCTCGCACGAGAAAACAAGGGCATTCATCGCTATGGCACCGGACGAATGGCGCGTCGTATGTATCGAAATGATCTTAATCGAGAACGAAGGCTTGAAACCTATAAAAAGGGAGCCGAGAACCGCGCTCACGAATGGGAACCAAACGAACTAGAACGTGGTCCAGCGCCACTTCGTCAGGCTATAAATAACCGCAGGCAACGCCAAAGCTACGGCTATTGGGATGATCAATATCGTCGCACAGATCATAAGCACCATGAAATCGAAGCTCACCATCAATCACAATGGGATCGCCGATTTAAGGAAGGCGACTCACGATTTGATCCAGCATTGCTCGCACAAGAAGCCGAGACACGCAAATACACGAAGACATCTGAGGCAGCAAAGGCAAGTCTCGATGCAGTGATCCGCGAAATGGAGGCCGGAGAGGTTACAGTTACTGCTGCTGACATCGCACGCCATGGCTTCAATAAGAAACGCGCGGATGACCTCTATAAAAACCTCAAGCACACCTCAAGCGAACTGCAGGCAGCTGATCGCGAAATTGTCGTCGAAGGGGAGCGCAAAGCACGCGCAGATGGCGTGGTAGTAGGGCAAATCGCCGAAATGTACGACAAGAACCTGAAGATCCGCGAGACCGATGTACAAAGCGCCCTTGAGCGAGCGGCCGGCATTGATGCAAATGCAACCACGAAGGTGCGCGCTAAGGCAAAAGAAAACATCATTAGGCAGTACATGGAAAATGTTAGTGCCACCGGAACAATCCTCAGTAGCGATCGCTATGAAGCTCAGGAACAGATGGATATTATCGAGAAGAAAGTTATGCGCGACGGCAGCACCGCAAATGAATACCAGGTCTTTGCCGCACTTGAGCGTACCCTTACGAAGAACGGAAACAACTGGTCTGCCCAGAAACTTCTCGACTATGCCGCTACTCAGGGTGTAAGGCGCAATGCCCAAACAGGTCAGTATGAAGGATACGTCAATGGACAGCTTCAAACCCTCACAGATGAGGAAGTGGGCGAGCGCACTAACTTCCAGCAGATGGTCAAAGAATATCTTGATAAAAGCCCTCTCAAGGTGGACTACATGTCTGCTACGCTCAAGAGCCAACTCGAAACCGGTACATTCTTTGCTGAGGGTGGCCAACCACGAAGTGAGAAGTCTATTATCGACGATACAGCGGCCGGTAAGTACGACCAGACACGTATCGTTTCAGCTGACGTGGATGTCCTCCAGCGTATGGTTCAGGTATATCGCGACAAGAACAACCGCGACAAGCTTACTCCAGACGCAAGACAGAAGCTTCTCAATAGTATCCTCTCGGCTCAGGCAAATCCTGAGATCAACGCTTCGATCAAACCTCGTGAACGTGGTGTCATGAACGCACTTGCCTCATATCTCGACGATGGCGACACGCGCCCAGTTACAGAAAAGGAAAGTACAATGTACTACACCTTTAGCGAACAAGGCGAGAAGATATATAGCTATACATCAAGTGATGGCCAGATCCACCGCGTAACCGCAGATACGCCTAATGCCCATAGAGAAGATATCACTCTTAAGATTCCTCAGAACTACTCGATCGATAAGCTCTTCGACAGCTAATCACCACATATTCCTACTACTGTTGTAAAATCTTTTTCAAGTCTTGACCCGAAGCATAAGCACTTGCATTTTTGATAGTTTTGGTGTATAGTAGCAACCATAAAGCTTAAGCACAGTAATTTGTGCAAGGAACCGCCACATATGAGCAACCACGAGCAAACGCCAGATTCAAACATGAGCAACTCTGTCAGTGAACAAATCCCTCACTCGGGAGTCCACCACGATGAAAAACCGATTAATAACTTCGACAACACTACGCTTGATGAAGCTCATCAGCAGGGACTACTACAAACACCTGAATCTCCTGCGGCGCTCGCACCCGCTCCACAGCAAGAAAAGAAACTGGGCTGGAAAAAACCGGCGGCAGCCATTGCGCTCATTGGAGCGGTAGCCGCTGGTGCATTTGGCATTGGCAAGATGGGCGGAGGTGACAATAACACTGCACCTCGTCAGGAAACATCGACAAGTGCCTCATCTAATCCGGGTGAATCTAATACTGCCGAAACTCAAACCGATGGAGCATTAGACTTTACATTTAATGCCGAAGCCTACGCGGACAACCCGAAGCAGATTCTTACAGATTTCTTCACTAAATTCAACGAATGGCAGAATACTGGTTACACAAAAGCCGCGACAAGTGCAGATAGACGATACGAATTAGGCGATGACGAGGCCTACGCACATGAACTTAATCAGGCTTCAAATGAACAATGGGTACAAGATGTCTTTGTGTCAGACTGGCAAAGTAACTCTAATCTTGTCAATTGGTTAAATACCGATGAGAAGGTACATGATGCAAATATCTCCATAGCACTTAAAACGGGTGACGGGTCAAACCGTGCAGATCTTGAACCTTACAAGCGTTATACTGATCTAGATATGGATTCTGTCGTAGTACAATCAGCATCAGCAAATAAAATAGTTGTTTCCGGTCTTACGAACGGGCGCGATAATAGAGACAAAAATAACGCCGGTAGAATATCCGTTGGTGTAGATCCAAACGGCGAACATGGCGGCGAAACCATCACCTTCGTAAAAGTGGGCGACACATTTAAAGTTTCCAATATAGAAGCCTACAGCGGCCAATAGAACTAGCGTTGTTGTATAAGCTTAAGTGCTTTCATGATAGAATTATCATGAAAGCACTTTTTATTGTATGGAAAAAAATAAATCATCTCTCAAAAGAATTTTACTTAGTTTCATTACTTTTGTTTTTGTGTTCAGTTTTGTTGCCTCTACGATATCGTCAACCCCTGCATTTGCCGCCAAGACGCCCGCAAACGATGACTCCACAAACCCTGACGACTGGAACCCGATTACTCGAGCAAAGCGGTGGGCCTACCTGACGGGCCTATACCACTGCATACGAGACGCAAACTCGGCATGGGACTGGGAAGGCGGTAAGCTTAAAAGGCACCTTAGCGACAGCAATGCCACCTCTGGCGACTGGTTCTGGAATCCAACGGGACCTGCCGACAGGCCTAATCGACCTGCAAGCTACATCGACATGAATGCCAAGGATAACGGCAAAACAGATTGTAACGAGATTGTTAAAGGCGTCATGAATATGTACTCCCTTAGCGGCATTCAGCTTGTATGCGCACTCGGCGCATCACGAACTCAAGATGGTGCATCCTGCGAGGAAGACGCAACAAAGAGTGACTTCAATCCACCAGGAGATGATAACCGCATGGATCTTACAAAGTGGTGGGGAACAAAAGACCTACCTCAATCCGCAGGCAATACCGCATATTACCAATTAAACTATTATGCCCTTATGAATAATAACGGCTGTAAATTGAAACAAAGCGATGCTTCGAGTGATAGTAAGTATGTCTACAACCTTAACATCGTAGATGAGAGCGGCAAGATAACAAAAACTCGATATATCGGAGCTCCTCGTGACTGGTACAAAAATATCTACGTGAGTTACCCTGGCATTAACGACCAAAACCGATCATGCGCACAAATGGAGTCTGATCTTAATAAATTCGCCAAGGATTACGCAAACTGGCTACTCAACCATACAACCCAAACTGCAACCAATACTGATGATTCTACGGGGGGTGGTGATGACGCCAGTAGTGGCGGCACCTCTTGCGCCGTCCAAGGTATTGGTTGGATTGTCTGTCCGGTCATGAATTTTCTCGCCAATCTCAACGATGTTGCATTTGGCGCAGTTAATGGCTTTTTAGCAGTACCAAGTAGTATCACATCAAGTGATGGCCTTAAAAAGGGCTGGGATATATTCCGCAATATTGCAAATGTCAGTTTCGTCATTGCATTCCTTATCATTATTTACTCACAGTTAACTGGCGCTGGTATTACTAATTACGGCATCAAACGACTACTTCCAAAACTTATCATTGCAGCTATATTGGTCAATGCATCCCTCATCATATGCCAGATTGCTGTCGATATAAGTAATATTGTCGGTAGTAGTATATACGACCTACTGAAAGGCCTAGGGCCTAGTAATGGGGTCTCCAGCGGAGGTGGCGATTTGTGGGCAAAGGCAATAGGTGCATTACTTATTGTAGCCGTAGGAATAGGGCTCCTTATAGCTGTCATACTTGCACCAACCGCCCTCATCGCACTTGGTGCCGCAGTAGTCGTACTAACTGCAAGGCAAGCTATCATCGTACTACTTATCGTCGTCTCGCCTTTAGCTTTTGTCGCGTACCTTCTACCAAATACAGAGAGTTGGTTCAAACGATGGTGGAAGATGTTTAGCACCATGCTACTGCTCTATCCAGTAGTGGGGCTAGTATTCGGCTCAAGCACACTGGCCGCCGGTATTTTATATGGCACAGGAGATAAGATGATGCAGCTTATGGCACTCGGTGTGATGGCTGTACCACTTTTTGCAGTACCAACTCTTTTGAAGGGTGCGCTAGCAGCAGCCGGCTCAATCGGAAATCAAGTCGCTAAATTGCAAGGTAGCGCAAATAATATGGCGAAGAACAGTGTAAAGAATAGCCGAGTCGGCGAAGCTAAGACAGCCTGGGATAGGCGAAGACAAGGAATAAAAGCAGAACGTCGTGCTGGCATCGGCAACGGCCTCAGGGCACGCGCAAACAGAGCGTTTGATCGTACTCGCCTCGGCATGGCGGTAGGTGGTGCTCGAGGCGCGGCTCATGCTACATCCGAGTACGACAAGACTTATGATGAAGACGTGAAAGCAGCAGGAACTCTTCTACAGGCTCGCCTGAGTCATATGGATATACTTAATGCCGCAGCATCTGGTCAGCACGACGGCAGAGATCTCAGTGAACACGAGCGGGCCGCTGCAATACAATATGCCATGGATCGAGGCAACTATAATGAACGGCGACATATAATTGCTGGGCGAGATATGGATGGCAATGAAGTAGGTGGAGGCATCGGCACCATGTCGAGAGCCCAGCGCAAGATGGCTATTGGTGGCATGCGAGCCAAAGGGGATACTAGTATCCACGGCAATGGGGCGCTTGCCGCACTAGAAGCGACGGACGAACATGGAACTACCGGACATACCGCAGCACAAGTCGAGGGCACACTCGCCGGAGGAACCGCTGAGGCTATAAATAGCGGAACCTTGTCTGTGGAAGCTGCCGCAAAAGATCACAGAACGGCAGCATATGTTGCCGGAGTTGCGACCGGTGCTACAACGACTGCCGGTGATGTCGCACCTAATGCAGGAACTGGTAACCGTACAGCGGTGACAGCTCCAGCAAGGGCGAACTTCCATGATGCAGTTCACGACTTTGAAGCCACCAACCCACAATCTTGGACTAAGCTTGATGGAAATACTCGAGGCTCCTTGGGTAGCATATAGAGGCTATATAAATAGCATCACCGTTTCTCAAACTTAAAGCGTAAATGGTATACTGATACCATACATGGCCGTCTACAAAGTACCTCAAGATGTTGAAGCCGACGACAAGCTGATCGGGCCGTTTAGCTTTCGTCAATTTATTTACCTCATCATCGTTGCCGCAGCAGGGGCGATTGCTTTTTTTCTCGGAAAACTATTCTTGCCACTAGTTATTTTGCCAATGCCGGTTATCTTGTTTTTTGGCGCATTAGCCTTGCCACTGCGCAAGGACCAGCCAATGGAAACCTACCTGGCGGCTATCGTATCGTTCTATTTGAAGCCACACAAACGCATGTGGGACCCGGATGGACAGCAGGCATTGATCGAGATTATTGCGCCAAAAGTCGTCGAAATACAGCGAACAAATGGCCTCAGCCAGACCGAAGCCGAGCGACGACTCTCATATCTTGCCAATATCGTCGATACTCACGGTTGGGCGGTACGCGGAGTAGAAGGTGTGATGCCCAATTCATCTATGAATGCGGACGTTTACTACGAAGCACAACAAGCAGAGGATATATTAGACACCTCAACCAGAACTGCGCACTCGATCGAGAATCAACTCGACCAAGCAAACGCCCGTCACCGCCAAGAGCTACTGGGCCGCATGCAGCAAGCCCCATCAGCTACTCCGGTGCCAGCTGCACCAAATCCTTATTCAGCGCTTCCATCTCAACCAGCGCCAGGTACCAGTGCTACTACAGAAGGTGTCCATTTGTCTATCAACCCATATCCCTCAATGCAACAATCAGTTATTCAACCGCTTTCTGATCAGCCAAAGATATCTCCCCGGGTAGCACCCGCAGCAGCCCCCGAACAAACCACTAGCGAAAACGTTGCGTCACCTGATATAATAAGCCTTGCAAATAACCCTGATCTTTCGATTGAAACGATCGCTCACGAAGCAAATCGCATCAAGCAGAAAGAGGCAGGTCTACCTGAAGACGAAGTCGTCATTTCGCTTCACTAGACCACCACGGGGAACCTCAAAAAGGGAAGTGGGGACAAAAACGCGTGCAACCAAATCAACCGCAAGCATCACAGCAGAACTATGCACCGCAGCAACCTGCGCCTATTGCCCCTGTGCCTCAGCAAGGAATGCCTGTGCAGCCACAGCAAGCACCGATCGCTGGCGGTCAGCCAAATCAAGCGGCAGTCCAACGCCCAACGCCAAAGAATCCAAACAGCACCCAAAACACGCTGCTTATTTCTGAGATTCGCGACAATCTCGTTGTCATGAAAGACGGCAGTTTTCGTGCAGTCGTAGCATGTCAGTCGATCAACTTCGACCTTATGAGCTCACGAGAGCGTGAAGGTGTTGAGTATAGTTATCAAAACTTCCTCAACTCACTTAATTTCCCGATCCAGGTATTAATCCGTTCGCAGCGTGTCGATATCGGACCATACATTGATCACCTGGCTGATCTTCGGCGACAACAAGATAATATGCTTCTCAATGTCCTAATGGATGACTATATCAATTTCATCGACATCCTTTCGCAAGAAGCAAATATCATGGATAAGAGTTTCTTTATCACCATACCGTACTTTCCAGCCGGTGATCTCGCCGACCTCAAAGGTCAAGCAAAGGGATTCTTTGGTAAGATTTTTGCAAAGCCGCAAAATGGCCCAACACGGATCGATCAGGCAACGTACGAAAAAGCCCGCGACGAAATAAAAAACCGTGTCGACTCAGTCACTAGTGGGCTATTTCAAATGGGTGTAAAAAGCGTTCAGCTGAATACTAAAGAGTTAGGTGAGCTGTATTACAACTTCTACAATCCAGATACGGCAGTACGTGAACCGCTCGGCAACTTTGAACAAACGACAAGCACTTTCGTCCGAAAGGGTACAAGCCAAACCACTCAGCCACAGCAACAGGAAGGACAATAATGGCCAAGAAAAAGCTCGATCCAGTTGATATTGCCGCTCAGCAACGAGCCCGTGAGCAAGCCGAAGTCGAACAGGCATTCCTCAAGGGTATCACGACACTGCGCGACCTAATTGCACCAAGCTCGATTGAGATTCACTCAAGCTATTTCCGTCTCGGTACTAAGTACGGGCGTACTTTATATATCTACGGATATCCTCGTGAGATCTACACTGGCTGGCTTTCAAGTGTGATCAATATCGATGAAGTACTCGACATCTCTATGTTTATTTACCCAGTCGAGACTCAGGTAGTCTTGAACAACTTGCGCAAAAAAGTGACTCAACTCAACGCAAGCATGGATATCAATGCAGAGAAGGGAAAAACGCGCGATCCAGGGCTCGAGGCAGCGATCCAAGACGCCGAGGAATTGCGAGACCAGCTACAGGTTGGTGCAGAGCGTTTCTTCCGATACGGTCTCTATATTAC
>JBKGVB010000022.1:0-26071 GCA_046462475.1 Saccharimonadales bacterium (SeqCode)
CTCTGTCTATGATGAAGTAAAAGCAAGAACGAGAGTGTTATTAAGTAGGGTTAATGATGATGAGTCAACGGACTCTTCAAGTCAATAATATCTTGGGCCGACACTCAGTTCTAGGCTCACTTCTGGCCGAAAGTGATTCTTGCTACCAAGAGGAGAAATTTTTTTCAGCACTAGCATGCCTATTTATTGCGATAGAAGCAGCGTTGAAGTTTGGGCTAGACAGTACATCTGCAAGTGGTATGAATCAAACAATTAATGATGCATTGGCTGCAAAATTAATTTCGGAAACAGAGCACGATTCACTCCATCAGTTTCGACAAATTAGAAACGGCTATTTCCATAATGACCATTACTCAGAGGCTATAGTGGCTGATGGTATAATTTATCAGTTTAGCGAAGCTGAGACGCATGAATTTATTTATCAAGAATATTCAGATTTAATCTTTAATGTAGTAGAACGTATAGTCAAGCGAGACAGTATCTAAATACTACAGGGATTAAAGATACTCTTTACGACGTTTTTCCAATCTATACTGCTGGTATTGAGTATCGAGTAATTCTCTCCAGCGAATCAGTTCGGGTATTATACTATATAAACTTGTTTGTTGGTGTACCTCCAAGAAAATACGCGTACGATTCTGTAGGCGTATTTTCTTTTGTATACTGGTCTCATGAAATATGCGCTCGGGCGGCGGATACATGTTTCTTGGATGATTGCGGCAGCAGGTGTGGCTGTTTTTATCGGCGTGTGGCTAGCAAAATATGTCCCAGCCGGAATGTTCATTGCGATCACGTGGCTACTTGCTGGACTGCTGCTCTGTATGTGCTGCTTTATGTGGGGCTGTTCTTGGATGATTCCCTTCGTGGTGATCGGCGGTTTATTTATAGGCTTATGGCGCGGAAGCGGTACGGAGTATGAGCTGAAGGCTTATAAGCAGTTGACAGGAAGAACGGTCGTTATTGATGGAGTCGTAAGTGATGACGCCGATGAAGACAAGCAGGGAAATACAGTCATACGACTTAAAGATATTTCTTTTGGTGTGCATCGCTTACCGGGACAGTTATGGGTTGGTTTGGCGAAAAAGATGCCAATCGAACGAAGCGATAGAGTGACAGTACGCGGGAAGCTAACGGACGGGTTTGGCACATTTAGCGGCAGTATGTACCGAGCTGCTATTGAGAAGGATATGCGACCTGAGCCGGGTGATGTGGCGCTTCATGTACGTGACTGGTTTTCCAATTTAGTGAGAAAAGCAATCCCCGAACCAGAAAGTGCGTTAGGTGTCGGATTCTTAGTGGGACAACGACGAAGCTTGCCTGACGCACTTGATAATGCACTCAAGCTGGCCGGCCTTACTCACATTGTCGTGGCAAGTGGCTATAATCTTACGATTTTAGTATGTCTTGCGCGTCGTTTATTTGAGAAAATCTCTAAATATCTCGCTACAGTTGCGAGTGGAGTATTAATAGCGGGTTTCATGGCTATAACAGGATTGAGTCCGAGTATGTCGCGTGCAGGGCTTGTGGCGGGGCTGAGCTTGGCGGCCTGGTATTATGGTCGGAAATTTCATCCTCTTGTACTTCTTCCAGTTGCGGTAGCAGTAACAGTGCTAATTAATCCATCGTATGCGTGGGGAGATATCGGTTGGCAATTGTCGTTTGCAGCGTTTGCCGGTGTGATGATTTTAGCACCGCTGCTTCAGAGCTTTTATTTTGGTAATAAGAAGCCGGGTGTTGTACGACAGATTCTAGGAGAGACAATTGCCGCAATGCTTATGACGGCACCAATTCTCATTGCAGCATTTGGGTATATTTCTAACGTAGCGATTTTTGCAAATCTTCTCGTATTGCCTTTAGTACCGCTCGCAATGCTACTGACATTTATCGGTGGAATCGGGGCATTAATTTTTGGAGGAGCGGCCGCTGTATTCGGTTTTCCAGCCTACTTGCTGCTGACATATATGATAAAAATGACAGAGTTTTTTGCGGGATTGTCATGGGTGAAGACAGATGTTTCGATTGGACCCGGAGTAGTAGTTGGAATGTACGCATTATTGATCAGCTTCATGGCGTTTATGTGGTGGCGGACAAAACTAAACTTGCGCGACTCGAATCTAGTCGAATAATCTGTTAAAATATAAATAATATATCGGATATAAATTCTTAATTTGGAGAAATTTTGCTATGTCTGGACACAGTAAATGGTCGACAATCAAGCGTGAAAAAGGCGCCAAGGATGCAAAGCGTGGCGCTGTATTTACAAAACTAGGTAATCAAATCGCCATTGCAGCGCGTGGTGGCGTGGACCCTGCGATGAACCCAAGTCTTGCAATGGCGATTGAAAAAGCACGCCAAGCTAACATGCCAAAAGACAACATTCAGCGCTCAATCGATCGCGTAGCAGATAAATCTGCAGCACAGCTCGAAGAAGTTGCCTACGAAGGTTATGGCCCGGGCGGAGCTGGAATTATTATCGAGACCGCGACAGATAATCGCAACCGTACACTTCCTGAAGTCAAAACAGCACTGGTTAAAAATGGCGGTCGTATCGCCGATGCTGGCAGTGTGATGTTCCAGTTTACTCGTAAGGGAGTAATTCGGGTCACCGAAACTGGCGAAGAAACACTACTGACAATACTCGATGCTGGTGCCGAAGACGCGATCGAAGAAGATGGCGAGACGATTGTCTACACTGACCAAAAAGATCTGATGAAAGTACGAAAAGCACTTGTCGAAGCTGGTCTTGAAGTAAAAGACGCAGAACTGCAATATATCGCGAACACACCACTCGAAATAGCCGATGATGAGACAAAAGAGAAGATCTTAAAAGTACTCGATGCACTTGATGATCTGGATGATGTCGTAGCAGTCCATACGAACGCAGAGCTCTAGTATTTTGCAGTGACTGCAGTGTATACTTTAAGTAGTATGAAACGGCTGCTTGCATTGCTCTTGGCTGGAATCACTCCCCTCATGCTGCTCTCTAGCAGTGGTGTATATGCAGTTGAAATGACGCCTGCACCAGATACAGAATTATCTGATGTGTATATTAGTGGATTTTCTCTTATCTCTTCAGGAGTTGGCTCAAGCTTGCAGGTCGTAGAGCTCTACAATACCGGAAGCGGTGTTATCGATCTCAATAATTGGCGCATAGAAGCGTCAAGTAGGAGCGAGTCATGTACTGTATGGCTGAGTGGCTTTTTACTACCCAAGAGTTATGGCCTGCTGGCGAGCGAAGGCCTTGCATCTCAGCCGCAAATTGTTGCAATGAATAATCCTGGATGCACACTCGAGAGCTCTGCTATGACATCATTTAGCCTTGTTTCTCCGGAAGGGAAAGCAGAAGTAACGACGGGAATTATGTTTGGTGATTTTGTGCGTACGAACATCACAAGTACATATCGTGGGGGTACTTTCTCGCATGATTTTGTAACGTTGGATAAAGCCGCAAATCGCTCGCCAAAAAGTTTTTACTACGGAGGCTGGTATACACCGATAGAATCCACGCCAGTTAAGATCGCTGAAATATTGCCACATGCGCGTGATTGTTCGCCAAATGAAAATACTATGGGTTGCCAGGATTATGTAAAACTGCATAATCCCGGCAACGAAGAATGGCCCCTTAATGGGCTGCGACTGCGCATAGGGTACGCAGGGCAGAGCGTCACCTCGAGCAATGCGATTGTTCTTGGTGGGACGATTCCAGCGGGTGGTTACGCAACATTTATGACCAAAGCAGACGGTAGCAGCATGTCGATTACTGATAGCGGTGGATGGGTGTGGCTTGAAGATGTGTGGGGGATTGGCGGGCCGCTGAAAGACGCCGTAGGTAAAACGACAGTCGTGGAGTATCCAAGTGCTAGCTCGACAAATAAGATAGGCTGGGCGTGGGCATATGACCAAAGTGACAGTGCATGGAAGTGGACGGCAAAGCTTGCTGCTAGTGATCAGCCAAGTGAATTTTATATACCAACAAACGAGCCAGGCAAGGATGTGTCTAATTTAACGCCGTGTCGCGCCGATCAGTACCGAAATCCTCTCACGAATCGATGCAATCTTGTCTCGTCAGCAAGCACTACGACGCGGCAATGCGCAGCCAATCAGTATAGAAGTTCTGAAACTAACCGCTGTCGCCTGCTTACGAGTACAGCTGGGTCGCAGACATCATGTAAGGAAAACCAATATCGCAATCCAGAGACGAATCGCTGCAAGTCAAATGCGACAACAGCCAGTTCTTTGAAGGCATGTGACGCCAATCAAGAACGAAATCCTTCCACAAATCGGTGTCGTAAGATTGCATCAACAATGCCTGTGGCAGATTTTGCCGTGACAAAAGATGGGGCAAAAGAAAAGAGTACACCTCTTGGATGGATGGCGTTTGTAAGCGTAGGAGTGCTTGTCATTATGTATGGAATATGGGAATGGCGTTTCGAAATTGGAAAGTTCTTTGGTACTATACTACGCGTGGTAAAGAAATTATGAGAATCATAGGTATCGATCCAGGAACAGGCATTTTAGGATTCGGTGTTGTTGATGCAGACGGCGGGAAGTTCACTATGGTGACTGGCGGGGTGATTACTACACCTGCTCACACGCCGCTGGATGAGCGTCTCGAAGAAATATTTGATGGGCTGACCGATATCATTGCCGAGACAAAACCGGATGTTATGAGTATCGAAAAGCTCTTCTTTGCGCGCAATGTGACTACCGCAATGAGTGTGTCGCATGCGCGTGGTGTGGCTATGCTGACCGGAAGAAAAGCCGGCTTGCCGATTTTTGAATATACTCCGATGGAGATCAAGCAGACGTTGACTGGCTACGGAAAAGCCGACAAGAAACAGATGCAGGAGATGGTGAAATTACAGCTTGGCTTGGCGCAGGTGCCAAAGCCGGATGATGCCGCTGATGCGCTGGCTGCAGCTATCACCTACGCCCTGATGTCGCGCGCCGACTCATAGGTGGTTATTTAGCGCAAAATGATATAATAAATGCATGTATCGCCAAGGTAAATATACGAAGAGACGCGGTCCTGTCGTTAGGACGAAGCATTTTCTAAAACGACGGTGGAGCTGGTACAAAAAACTACCGGTATGGAAGAAAATTGCCTATCCGGCGACACCTATTATTTTATTTGCGATTGTCGTGCCGATTGCGACCTACCTCTACTTTGCGCGTGATATCTCAAATATAGATCGCTTGCTAAACCGTAACAACACTGGAGTCGTACTTCTCGATCGAAGTGGAAAGGTATTCTACGAAACACCTGGTGCTCGGCCTGGGCATCGCGATATGATACCGCTCACCAAGATCTCAAAGGATATGCAGAATGCGCTCGTGGCGAGTGAAGACAAAGATTTTTATAAGCACAGTGGCTTCTCGGTACTGTCAACCGCACGAGCAGTGTATGGATATGTGATTCATGGCGGCGGTAGCTTTGGTGGTTCGACTATTACGCAGCAGCTGGCCAAGATTACGCTGCTTTCAAGCCATCGTAGCTTCTTGCGTCAGTATCAGGCATTTTCGATTGCAGTCGCGATTGAAAGCAAGTATTCCAAAGATGAGATACTTGATATGTATCTCAACTCAGTCTATTTCGGAGAGAATTCATTTGGTATCGAGGATGCTGCAAAAGCGTACTTTAATACGACGCCAGACAAGCTTGACCTTGCGCAGAGCGCGATGATCGTGGGAGTGTTGCCAGCCCCTAGTGCGTACTCGCCTATCTCTGGAAATGCTACGTATGCCAAAGAGCGACAGACATATGTACTAGATCAGATGGTGAAGGATGGCTATATTACCGATGCTCAAAAGAATGCAGCACTCGTCGAAAAGCTTCACTATGCGAAGCCACGAAATGCGATTGACAATGCAGCGCCACACTTTACCGAAATGGTACTTGATGAACTCTACCAAAAGTATGGACAGGAGAAGGTGCTCCGTTCTGGCTATCAGGTAAAGACGACGCTTGATCTTGGTCTTCAGAAAAAGGCAAACCAAGCTGTTGATAACAATATGGCAAATGTTCGTGCAAATGGAGGAAGCAACGCGAGCCTCATCTCTATCGATCCACAGTCGGGTGGCATTCGGGCGCTTGTAGGAAGTGCTGACTATAGCAATACAAAGTGGGGCCAGGTAAATATGGCGATTACGCCACGTCAGCCGGGAAGTAGCTTCAAGCCGATCTACTACAGTGATGCATTAGCACGCGGGGTTATTACACCTGTGACGGTCCTGCAAGATACTGCTGCTGCGCGCAATAACTTCCCCAATTATTCTACAGTGAACAATTATGACATGGGTTTTCGTGGCAATGTGACGGTGCGCCAGGCGCTGGACTGGTCGCTCAATATTCCAGCGGTCGAAGTAATGCAAAAGGAGACGATTCCTAAAGCAGTCGAGGCGGCAAAGCGTGTCGGTATTACCACCATGAAGAGTGCCGATAATTACGGACTGGCATTGGCGCTTGGTGCGCAAGAAGTCCCACTTGAGGAAATGACGAACGCGTATGCATCATTTGGTAACGGCGGACAGCAGTATGCAGTGTCGAGTATCCAATCTATTGAGGATAAATACGGCAATACAATCTATACGATGCCAAAGGATTCTAAGGAAGTGATTTCTCAGCAAGGTGCATACCTCATCTCGAGCATCTTATCGGATAATACGACGCGTGCTCGTATGTTTGGCTCGTCACTCAATGTAGTCGGTACGGACTATCAGACGAAAACTGTTGCTGTAAAGACCGGTACGACAGAAGATAATCATGATGCTTGGACAATTGGCTATACGCCATACGTTGCAACTGGTGTGTGGGTCGGCAACAACGACAACACGGCAATGCAAAGCAGTGGTGGGGAGATGGCTGGGCCAATATGGCGTCAGTTTATGGGCGAGGCAGTGGGCACCTCAAATCCAAAGTTCGTGCAGCCAGCAGGCATCACAAAGGCAACAGTCTGTACTGCCATGGGTGCAATGACTGACTACTTCCTCAGCTCAGATGTACCGAGCAAGTGTCAGACAGAGACGTCAACACCACAGAAAAAACCTACGACAAAAGTTGAAAAATGTACGATTAAAGGCAAGAAAAATCTTGATGCCAATGATCCGAATTGTAAAGAAGATATGTGTACTATTCCGGGGCTCACACAATACGCAGCCAATGATCCAAAGTGTGATGCTACTGATACAGATGGCGACGGCGTGCCAGACAGTATCGACCAATGTCCTAATACGCCGCCAGGAGTGCCTGTAGATGATGTGGGCTGTTCGGCAACGCAGTCTCCGGGTAGCGGAAACGGATCAGGATCAACGGGTGGTACTGGATCAACTGGCAGCGGTAATGGCTCCGGTTTGCCTAAGGTCAAGAAAAATAACTAATTTTGTGGCATAATTATAGATATGATTGCGCATGTCTCTGGAGTGGTGGCCGAAAAATTTGCAGGAAGCATCATTGTTGATGTTGGGGGAATTGGCTATGAAGTGGCGGTGCCACTTGGCGATTTTGAGAACGTGACACTTGGTGAAGAAGTGAAATTCTATACGTATCATCACGTGCGTGAGCAAGCCGAGGAATTATTTGGCTTCTCTTCTCTCGCAGCTAAAAAATTATTTGAACTACTCATTACTGTGCAAGGAGTTGGGCCAAAGGCGGCGCTCGCTATCTTGAGTTTGGGAAATGCCGAGCAAGTACGGAATGCCATCGCAAATTCTGATTCTATATTTATCACCAAAGCATCTGGTGTCGGCAAGAAAACTGCCGAGCGGGTTGTCGTAGATCTAGCGGATAAGGTCGGCTTGCCAACACATTATGAACAGACCGCAGCGGTGCAAACCGAACTCAATACGAATGATGAAGCACTTGAAGCACTGATGGCGCTTGGCTACACACTTGCCGATGCGACTAAAGCGCTCGAGGACGTTGATCCGAAACTGCCAACAGCGAAGCGGGTGACGGAGGCGTTGAAGCAATAACGTCATGGCAATTGAAAGAATCGTAGATACTGGTATTCATGATGAAGACAGCAATGAGCAAATCATTGAGATTACACTACGCCCGCAGAGCTTTGACGAATATATCGGACAGGAGCGACTGAAGAAGAATCTTAAGCTCGCTATCGAAGCAGCAAAGAAGCGCAGCGAGCCGATCGATCACGTGTTGCTGTATGGTCCTCCAGGACTTGGCAAGACGACAATGGCAAGTGTGATTGCCAATGAAATGGGTGCGGGTCTTCGGGTGACGGCTGGTCCTGCTATTGAGCGGGCCGGAGACTTAGCAAGTATTTTGACGAACTTGCAAGATGGCGACATTCTCTTTATCGATGAGATTCACCGTCTTTCGCGCGCTGTCGAGGAGGTGCTTTACTCGGCAATGGAAGACTTTAAGCTCGATATTGTGATTGGCAAAGGTCCGGCTGCCCGCTCTATTCGATTGGATCTACCGAAGTTTACTGTCATCGGTGCGACAACCAGGACTGGTAGTCTTGCGGCTCCTCTGCGTGATCGTTTTGGTCATATCTACCGGCTAGAATTTTATACGCCTGAAGAGATCGAGCGTATTATTTCACGCGCGGCGAAGATTCTTGAATCCGATATTAAGGCAGAATCGGCGAAGCTACTGTCGACCAGAGCACGACTTACGCCGCGAATCGCCAATCGCCTGCTAAAACGTGTTCGTGATTATGCTGATGTAAACGGCGACGGTATTATCGATACAGTTATGACGGCGAAAGCACTCGACATGATGGAGATCGATGAGCTTGGACTCGATCCGGCTGATCGTAATATGCTTTTGCAAATCCTTGAAACATATGGGGATAGGGCAGTTGGCTTGAATACAATCGCGGCTCTGACAGGGGATGAAGCGACAACTATCGAAGAGTATTATGAGCCATACCTGATGCAGATTGGGTTTATTGAACGTACACCACGTGGTCGAATCGTTACACCAAAAGCAAAAAAACACCTTGGGAAGTGATAAAATACTATCATGAATCCGCAATTTGAAGAACGAAACCCAAACGGGCCAGTGGGGTATGATGCTGAGGGACGGCCGCTATACGCCGCGCCGCAGGCAGCACCAGCACCAGACGTTGTCAATGAAGATCCGCAATACCACCAGCAGCCTCAACAGGTGGAAACAGTTCCTGATACGATGCCGCGTATCGTTCATCTTGCGCGTAATCCATCTCCTGAGAAGGTAGCTGTGCCCGACGAAGTCAAACGGCGACATGAAGATAGCGTACGTCGTTATCCGGACGCTAATCTTAGCGAGGCTGAGTATATTATTCGTGATGTAAAGCGTCATCCTATTGGTATGGCTGGCGCAGTGGCGGGTGGCGGTATTACTATTCTGGTGCTCGCCATCGCGCTGGCCCTTTACCCGGCCGATCCGAGCAAATACTACCTGCCAAGTTTTGGCGTGGCGATGCTAATAATTAGCGGCGTGATGATACTAATTGGTTTGGGCGTATTGATCACAATGTGGGTGTACCTACAAAATCGTTTCTATCTTACGAATGAAAGCGTAATTCAAAATATCCAAAATAGTCTCTTCTCAAAGCAAGAACAAACAATCAACCTTGGAAATATTGAAGACGCGAGTTATACGCAGCGGGGAATATTCCAGACTATGCTTGACTATGGTTCAATTCGTCTCAGTACTGAGGGTGAAGAGACAACGTATCGCATGTCTTACGTATCTCATCCAAAGCAAGAGATAGATGCACTGACAAATGCGGTTGAAGCATTCAAAAACGGCCGTCCAGTAGAAGATTAATTAAAATGATTTAAGAATGCTTGCTGGTTTTTACGAAGTCGGCTTCGTTTTCCATAGTTGCGCGCAGGGTGTAGCCTTTGCATTGGTCACCGCTACAATTTACTGGATTGTACTGGTAGTCTGAACCGGACTTGCCAAGCATTGTGCCGTTTGGATCTTTGAAGAGGTCTTTGTCCATGGCAGTGAGATTATTGGCACTGATCGTCTTTGGGTAGTAGTGGTTTTTAGCGTAAAATACGTCTTCTAGGTCATAGTACATGGCGTTGATGGCTGCACGTCGTTTATCGTCCCGAGCAATCGACTGGATATTGCTTTTTTGCTGCCAGAAAACAACTCCCACGACGACGAGTACAACGACTGCTACAAGTAGCTCTATAACGGTGAATCCACGTTGTTTCATTAGTAATAGTGTAACAAAAATAGTATAATGAAGCTATATAAAGGAGCGTTTTAAGGGAAAAGAGCGGCCCGGGACGACGGATTTATTCCGACGCTTGGCGCGATGAGATGACCGTAAGGTTGTCTCGTAGACTCTAAGGCGTTAATGGAGGAAAAGATATGGCGAAGAAGGCAGAAAAACCAGCAATTTCAGACGTGAAGCCAGATAGCGAAGGAAAACTAAAGGCACTTGGCCTTGCGATGGATCAGATTACCAAGCAATTTGGCGATGGTTCGATCATGAAGCTTGGCGAGCAGCAAAAGGTAGATGTGGAACTGATACCATCTGGTGCACTCTCGCTTGATATTGCGCTTGGTGGCGGCTATCCAAAAGGCCGTATTATTGAGATTTATGGTCCAGAGTCGAGCGGTAAGACCACATTGACACTTCACGCGATTGCGGAGATTCAGAAGCAAGGCGGTACAGCGGCATTTATCGATGCCGAGCATGCCCTTGATCCAGCATATGCAAAGAAACTTGGTGTTGATACGGACAACCTGCTCGTATCCCAGCCAGATAATGGCGAGCAGGCGCTTGAGATTGCTGAGACACTTGTACGCTCAAATGCTGTCGACCTGATTGTTGTCGACTCTGTCGCGGCACTTGTACCTCAGGCAGAAATCGATGGTGATATGGGTGATAGTCACATGGGTCTCCAGGCTCGTTTGATGAGCCAGGCGCTTCGTAAGTTGACCGGTATCATCAACAAGAGCAAGGCAACTGTGATTTTCATCAACCAGATTCGTATGAAAATTGGTGTGATGTTTGGTAATCCCGAGACAACGACTGGTGGTAATGCGCTGAAATTTTACGCCTCACAGCGTATCGATATTCGCCGTATTGGCCAGCTCAAGGTCGGTGAAGATATCATCGGTAACCGAACGAAAGTGAAGGTGGTAAAGAATAAAATTGCGCCGCCATTCCGTGTCGCTGAATTTGATATTATGTACAATCAAGGCATCTCAAAGACTGGAGATGTTCTCGATCTTGCTGCTGAGCACGGCATCGTGGGCAAGTCTGGCGCATGGTATGACTACAAAGATGGCAAGATTGGGCAAGGCCGTGAAGCCGTAAAGACCTATCTCCAAGAAAATCCAAAAGTACTCGCAGAGATTGAAAAGGAAGTCCGTAAAAAGGTAGCCGAAGAAGAAGCGTAGCAATGTCGCGGTCTATGACGGAAGATGATTTATTGCAGGCAAGTACGCTCGAAGCACTGCAGGACTACGTAAAAAAGACAGGTATTGAACGAGGGTTCTCAGACGAGACTGCCCAAGATTCTTTCATGTTGCTTGTTGAAGAGCTTGGCGAGGTAGCAAAGGCAATGCGCCCGCTCCACGGAGTGAAAACTGCAAGCGATTCTCAGCTTCTCGAGCTTTCTCATGAGGTTGCGGATGTACAGCTGCTGCTCTTAAGTCTTTGCAATAAGCTTGACATTAACATGTGGGATGCGGTTGTTGAAAAAGAAGCAAAAAATCGTAAGCGGGTCTGGGCTTAGCATTGAAAATTACAGACATCTCTCAGGCGGTCAAAAATCCGAACAGAGTAAATGTCTCAGTCGATGGAAAATATAGATTCTCACTCGATATTTTTCAAGTTGGCGAACTTGGGATCAGAATTGGCAAGGAGTATTCGGAGGACGAGCTCAGAGAACTCGAGACCGAGAGTCAATTCGGTAAGCTCTATGGTCGTGCGCTTGAGTACACTATGCTGCGACCACACTCAAAACGTGAAGTAAGAGATTATCTTTGGAAAAAGACGCGCTCAACAACATACAAAAGCCGTACTGGTGAGATGAAGCAGCGTGAGGGTGTAAGCCAAGAGGTTGCTGATAGGGTATTTGCTAGGTTGGAGGAGAAAGGATACCTCGATGACGAGCAGTTTACCCGCTGGTGGGTGGAAAATCGTAACCTTACAAAAGGCTCAAGTCGTCGCAAGCTTATTGCTGAACTTCGCGCAAAAGGAGTCGATAATGCCATTATTGAGTCGCAGCTTGCCGCATCTGTACGCAGTGATCAAGAGGAACTTCAGAAAGTAATTGCCAAAAAGCGTGCTCGCTATCCAGATGAACAAAAATTCATGCAGTATCTGATGCGGCAAGGCTTTAGCTACGATGACGTGCGCGAAGCATTAGCAAAAGAAGCATAAGAGCTAGGCGGTGTAGCCTAGCTCTTAATGGTTCTATTTGGACGAGATCACTTAGTTGGTTGTAACGTGTGTACGATACTGGGTGCTGTAACCGACGCCACTACCACTACTTTTCGCATAGTAATGCGTGCGTGACTGCTTACAGGTAGTTTGCAGTATGTTTCTACCGTTTTCATCGATGCCCAATTTATGCGTAGCGCAGCTAACATTCTTCCACGCAGTGTAGTTTGGATAGCAGACGCCGTTGAAGGTGCCCACTTGCCCTGCTTTACATGAAGCGCGCTTCGGTGCCTTGCTGGTCGATGACTGTGTTGATGCTGGCTGAGGGTTGTGCTTTATTGTGCTTGAAGCTTTGTGCTTTTTAGCATTTTGTTTCGCCTTCCATTGCTCGTAGGCTTTCTTTGCTGTAGCTTGTTGAGACTTGGCTTTAACAAGCTGTTTTGTCAGAGTAGCAACTCGCTTTTCGGCATTCTTGACAGCTGTGTCAGCTTTGAGAGTTGGCTGGAGAGACGTATTGTACTCTTTCCAGGTTGGCCAGGTAGCTTGCGCTTTATCGAATGCTGCTTTCGCTGCGTTGTAGGCGTTGAGCTTTGGCTTGTAATCGCTGTTAGCGATAGAAAGAGCTTGCTTTGCTATATTGAGGCCAGTCTTATTGGTGCTCGTTTTGTGCTTGTTGTAGGTGGCAGTTGCTTTATTGACAGCTACCTGCGCCTTGTCGACTGCGACCTTAGACTTTGTAGCGGCAGCCTTTGTTGTATCGAGAGCCTTTGCTTCTGGAGAAGCTGCGTAGACCTTGTTATATGCGGCGAGTTTTGCTGCGATATCCTGCGCAATAGTGTAGTAGTTTTTCAGGTTATCAACGGTACTCTGGGCCTTCTTTTGTGTATCGAGTGCTTTCTGGTAGGTAGTTGCTGTTGACTGGATCGCAGCTTGCGCTTTGGTCGCTGCAAGTGCTGCATCGTGAGACGCTTTTTCGGCAGTTCGTACGGCTTCGGTCGCGGTTGCGGTGGCAGCCTTTGCTGTTGTAAGCACTGCGGCGGCAGTGTTGTATGCTTTTTGTGCACTATTAAAGCTAGTTTGAGCCTTGTCTTGTGCGGCTGAAGCTGCCTGGTATTTTTGGTAATTTGTCGAAGTTTTAGCTGCATTGTAAGTCTTGAGTGCGTCTTGCGTCAGCTTGATGCTGTCTGAAAGAGTCTTGTTTGCTGCATCAAGAGTCTTCTTGGCGTTGTCTACAGCAGTTTGTGCTTTTGCCTGTGCGTCTTGCTTTGCAGTAAGGTCTTTTTGCTTTTGCGTGAGTGTTGCGGCTGCGGCGGTTGCAGCTTTGTTTGCCAGATCTGCTGCAGTAGGTGCCTTGTTCTTTGTGTCAAGAGCTACCTTAGCGTCTGCTGTTGCTTTTGTTAAAGCACGTTGCGCGGCAATATATCGTGGCTCGATAGACTTAAGATTGTAGTTGCTGCGTGTCAATTTGGCTTGGTCAAGTTCCTGTTTTGCGGTGTTGAGTACTTTTGTCGCACTTGCAACATTTCTTTGGGCGGCTTTGTAATTCTTTTCGGGGGTAGAAGCGTTACTGGTAATAATAGCGCCTATACTTACTCCTACGAATACGACTACCGCAAGACTGGCAAGCGTTACTTTCCACGGAAAGGACTTCTTTGGCTTGATATTTGATCCGAGCGATGTCGGTTGTTGTGTAGTCTGTTCATTGGCAACAGGCTGGGTTGGTTGCTCTTGCATCGTAGAGTTCCCCTTTTTGCTTTATTATTTTAATCTCTCGTTTGTGGTGTTGTCTGTATATATACACGTGAACTCAGCAAAACACAAGCTTTTTCTGAGTTTGTACAGAAGTACAGTATAATATGGACATGTATAAATGGTTGGGACTAAGCGTGAGTGCTCTTATTGTTGCCGCTCTGATGGGCGTAGGGAATGTTACTGGTGCGGCCGCCGCTTCGGGTTGCGAGGAGGCGCTGTATACGGGGACAGCATCTGTAGATGAGGGTACGTATGATGTATATGTCAAGCTTGGGCGGCGAGGACAAAGTGCAACCGTGCAGCTTTATAGCGAAGGCGCGATCAATGATACGCGATGTCGACAAGTTGGACAAATCAATGCGTCGGGCGATGAGTGGCTCAAAATTGGGACGTGGACAAGTGACTCGTCTGACCAGCTCAGTTTTGGTATGAATGGCAGTTCGCTGCAGCGAGAGATTACTGCAAATCGTCCGGCAATTATGCTTATTGACCATAACAATCCCCTATGTACACCAATAGTTGAGTGCGCGACCACGATAGACGGGAGCGAAGGCTATATTGTTCCCGTAGAGTCATTGGGCGATGATAGTACTCTACGCGTACTGCAGCCACGAAGCATTGAAGGTGATACTTTAAAAAGCGTCGCATACTATGTAGATGATAGCTTGATGTATACAACAAAAAAGCTAGAACCATTTGACATGAGATATGCATCTTTGCCGGGTCAAGTTCTACGTCGAGTAGCTGAGTATAGATCTGGCCAGCGAGTTATTTACGAAGAAAAAGTTCCTGGTAATTTCGTTGATTCCCTTGGGAATTTTATCTTTCGTGTTTTTCATACCGATTCAAGAGTAGTGCAGGCACTTTTGTGGATACTTGGTGCAACGATCATATGGGCTATCTTGTATGGTGTATGGAGTATCATTAATCGTCGCCGCATATGGCGTATTCATCATGGGTTTATTGCTCAGAAATCTCATATCGTGTCGGACACTGAGCGTGCTGTGATATTTAAGCGGCAGCGCGTACTGAATATTATACGTAAAGTAATGAAAATCTTTCTAGGCATACTGCTTGCTGGTGCATGTGTTATGTTTGTTACGACCTATATACTGAAAATCAGTCGTGTTGATGGCGTCAGTATGCAGACGTCATATCACACAGATGAGCTCTTATGGGTAAATAGTATTCCGGTGTCGTGGGGCAGGCTATCTGAGCATTATTATATTCCGAAGCGGGGCGACGTAGTTATTATCCGTGCGGTGTATGGTGTCACGGAAAACAATACGGATATACAATCAAAACCAATCTTAATTAAACGCGTACTCGGCTTGCCAGGTGAGAGGGTGACGATCAATAACGGTACAGTGATGGTATATAAAAAGGACAGTGCAGGCATTGAGGGTATTCAGCCAGATAAAGGCGCACCTTGGGAGAGTAAAATGATTCGTGATGATGCGTCGAGGGCGCAGATTGATCTTACGCTGGGCCCAACTGAGCTGTTTGTGTCTGGCGATAATCGCCCTGAGTCAACAGACTCACGTACCAATGGACCTATTGATGTTCGACAGATTGTAGGAGTTGTTGTCGGACCGATCAATCCATTTCAAAAATAAAGATTATTGATCGGTGTCGATCGCTTCGGGCTGAGGTGTCGTACCGCGAAAAGGATTGGTATATGTTTTGGCGGCAGGTCTGACTGCGGCAGGCTGCCGTTCGTCATTTTTTATCGTAATCTTATCATCGCTTACTTCAATGATCTGTGTTCTGTCTATCAATAGCTCGGTGTCCGTCAGGCTTTTAAGGAGAGGTCTTTTCACGTTGAGTTGTTTTATTAAGAAGCTACCTGGTTCCACAGAATAAGCGTTCACTTTTCCAAGACGGTGATTCTTTTCATCCACGACAAGCTTGTCGTTTAATACGAAGTGAAATTCGTAGACCTCTTTAATTTTGATAACATCATCAACACCAACGAACTCATCGCTGCTGTCAACAATAAGTCCCATGTTGCTAAGTTCGCGCACATCGGGCAAACAAAGAAATGAAGGCTTCGTGTCCAGTGACGGTCCCTCGAGCTCAAAGGCCACGATGGTGAGATTTCTTGGATCAATGACAAGCGACGCAACACGTGCTAATTGTCCGCCGGTTTGAAGGCTCATGACGGGTGTACCGAGTAATTGTTGTGCTGAGATGAGCATATTTTTAGTATAAACGCTTATGACTTACTCAACAAACGGATTTGTGCGTCCACTAGGGAATGTCAGCTTTGAGCCGTTGTCTGAGTTGAGTTTCTGAAGCCGCTTGATAGTTGCTTCATCGAACGAAGGATCGATAACCTGGGCATTGCTGGAATTAGTCTCAACTGCCGAGTTGTTAATAAGGACCACGATAATTAATGCCGTCGAAATACAAATCGCAGTGAATACGATAAAAATCACAGTATTATAACGTCTTAGAAATACGCTTAGTCCTTTGCTAATCTCTTGTAGGTCTAGCGACTGGCTCATTTTACATACACTCCGATCTCAAAACTATCGGTTGAAACTCTTGAATTGCTGGCGGAATCTTTCGTAAGTGAAACGCTTGTAATCTGCATCCTTGTTACGTTTTGTTCGATACGTGAAATAAACGAGAGAAGGTTGTGGTAATTAACAGGACTGCTAATCGCGACAGTGAACGTGTTTTCCTTTAATCCACCTACGGTGCTGGCGACAGGAGGTGTTCCTGTCGTACCTGTTGCAGGAGCTGAAGTGGCTGGCGCCGTGCCGCCAGGAGTCGTGGTTGAGTTTTCGAATGTATAAGACAATACTGTGACATGACTCTCGGCTGCAAATGTAGATATTTCGTCGAGAACATCGTTTTGATAATTCTTGGTATCGGCAACAACTTTCTTGGCGAGGTCCTCGTCGTCTTGGTGGCTTGCAAGGTATGCCTTGAGCTTCTTGAGGTTATTGAGGTTTTGCTCGCTAGCTGCAACCTGGCTATTCAACTGACTTGTCTCGTTTGCGAATGTGCGTAGTTGTTGCTGCATGAAGTAGAAACCTGCACCACTACCGGCAAACATAATGACAAGCACAAAGGTAAGAATGTAGCGAAGGTTTTTAGCCGTTAAGGTGAGGTTTTTCACTGTAAACTCTCCTTGTTGATCGTCAGTCCCAGGGTAATGGCAACCGGATAGCCCTTTGTGGTATTTGTATCTGAGCCTGATCCATCACTGATTTGGTTGAAGCTCACATTGGCAAATAGTTCAGGGTGATTCGAAAAGCTCTCTTTAAGTGCTTTGGCAGCATCAATGCTTTTGGCATGCGCACTAATTGTGATTGGTTGGCCGATAGTGGTGGAGTTGAGTGATAGACTATCAAGCACAACGCCGGACGGGACGACGCGGGCAATCTTTAGGATAAGTGAAGAGTAATTGCTGCCTTTATCGAGGATCTGTTTGGCAGTCGCTAGGTTATCTCGGTATGACTGTGCCTGTGTCTTGGTGGACTGGTAGGCTGCTTCAGCGGTAGCATTTTGTTTGACCCTATCATTGACTTGGTCGTGAGTATATCGAAGGGTAATGTATGCACCAATCGCGATAAAGGTGAGGAGTATCATACCGCCACCGGCAATAGAGATAAATCGAAGCAAGATGACATTCATGCGGCCTGCCTTGATTTCAGCTTTCTTTTCGTCAGAGAGAAGATTGATCATTCCCAGATTGCCTCCGGATCGACTAAAGCGAGGCCGGCTACGGTGATATAGCGAGGACGGAACTGCTTGGCTGGCTCTTCGGGCAACTGGTCAAAGTTCAGCTTCTGCCATGGCGAGGCCACGCGTGCTGGCATGACAAGGCCATTTGTGAAGAACTCACCTATACCTGGTACGTTACTGCCACCGCCAACCACCAGTACTTGCTCGAGCTTTTGTTTACTTTCAATACGCTCATTGTAGTAGCGAATCACTTTCTTTGTTTCGTTGAGGATACGTTCGAGGCTTGGCCTTAGTGCGGCATTCAGCTTAGCCTGACGTGGCCCAGCATTGAGGCCGTTGAGTACCTTGAGCTGATGAGCGTTCTCGAGAGGAACTTTCAATTTCTTGGCGATATCAAGAGTGAACGTATTGCCGCCAATACCTGTGCTGCCAGTGACGCGAATTGATCCATCAAGGATCGCGATATCGGTACTCGCTGGACCGATATCGATAATCACCGTTGGCAAATGTCCTTCCTCTGTTGCTTCAAGAACACGTGCTACTGCACTGATACCCGGCTCGACCATACAGACACGCAGCCCTGTATTTTCGATGATAGAAATATAGCGATCAACAAGTGTACGTGGTACAGCACTCATCGAGATAGTGAGCTGGTCTTTAGTACGCTCGATAATTTCATAATCAACATAGAGAATATCCGCGGGCAGGGGTATGTATTGGTCAATCTCAAGGTCGACAGCATCTTTGAGGTGCTTTTCAGCAGATACAGGTACGCTAAAAGCGCGTGTGTAGGTACGACTCGTAGGTACCGATAGCACAACATGATCGCTTGGTAGGGCGCCGACAAGACTTTTTGAGAGCATTGCCTTTAGGTTCGTCTCGATATAATCATCATCACCCTCGAGAGAGGCTTGCATCTTCACGGGGTCAAGATCAATGGATCCATAGGCGGTAACGAGCCATTTTTTGGCATTAACAGCCATTACCTTCATACCTGTTTGGTTGATATCAAGTCCGATGATTGGCGTGTCTCTGTAATATAATTTTGCCACTGTTTGAATTGCCCACGTTTTACTAGTCCTTAGTATACCGTAGATGCTTATGTTTTGCCATTACGACTTGATCTGGCTTGATAGGCCTGCAATAGGCAACATGACACTGGCGGCGATCAGACCAACCATGCCGCCCATGAAGACAATCATGATCGGTTCGATAATAGAGCTGAGCCCTTCAATTGCAACGTCAACCTCTTCTTCGTAAAAGTCGGCAACCTTCACGAGTACCTGATCAGTCTGTCCTGTTTCTTCTCCGACGGCTAGCATCTGCGGTACGATGGCAGGGAATAGCGAGTCCTTTTGGATGATGGACGATAAGGTAACTCCCTCTTTTACTTTTTGGGCGGCATCAAGGAGCGAGTTCTCATATAGCTGATTACCAACGGCGCGGGCGGTCACGTCGAGTGCTTCAAGTACGGGAACGCCGGCACCGATCAATGCGGAGAAGGTGCGTGAAAACCTAGCAACGGCCACTTTCATGATGATGGTCTTGATACCAGGAACTTTCAGGCTGATCGTGTGAAAGAGTAGGCGGCCTTTCGGGGTGCGCAAGAATCGTATAAGCATATATCCACCACCTATCATTGCCGGAATGAGGATGTACCAAAATGACACCATAAAATGGCTAATACCAAGCATGACTTGGGTCAAAAGTGGAAGTTTTGCATCTGGTCCACCAAGGTCTTTGACGATTTTGCCAATTTGCGGAATGACAAACAACATAAGGCCAAAGAATGCCAGGATAGTGATACAGATTAACACCATCGGATACGTCATGGCGCTCTTAATCTTCTTGCGCATTGTGGCATTCTTCTCTTGCTGGAATGCAAGACGCTTCAGGATCTCATCGAGAATACCTGCTGCTTCTCCTGCGCGGACCATGTTGACATATACACTGGAGAAGGAGTCGGGAAACTTTTCAAGTGAGTCGGCAAGTGGAGCGCCCGCCTCAACGTCACGTATTACACTCTCGAGGACTTTTTTAAGAGCTGGGCTCTCGCTGTGATCACGAAGGGCGGAAAGCGCTCGAAGAATTGGCACGCCTGCTGACACCATGGCGCTCAGCTCACGAGTAAAGATGACGAGCGCATCTGATTTAACGCGGGTGCTGCTGCCAAAAGAAAAACCTTTCTTTTGTGCGACTTCAGAGATGACGCTTGGGCGCAAGCCACGTGCGGTCAGTGCATTGATGACACCTGCGCGATCGGTAGCTTCGACAGTACCGGATACCTGGCTGCCCTGATGGTTTGTTGCTTGGTAGGAAAACTGTGTCATTGCCTGCTATTCCTTTGTAGCTCTAAGCACTTCTTCTACTGTGGTGATACCTCGGAATGACTTGATAATGCCGTCGACCTGCATTGTTACCATGCCTTCCTTGATAGCTTCGTCTTGGATATCATTGCTTGTCCCGTTGGCCATAATGAGCTTCTGAACAGGAATAGAGTTGCCAAGGACTTCATAGATACCAATACGACCCCTAAAGCCAGAGTTATGACAATCCTCACAACCGTCTGGGTTCTGCTTCCATAGCTTCATGATGGTAGTGTCATTGCTTCCGAGCTCGACTTCAGGTCCTACGCCGTCAGCCTTTGCTTGTTCATCCAGCTGATGAAGGTACTTCATGACTGCATCATCGGCGTGAAATGCTTCACGGAAGGCCTTTATTTCTGTCTCATCCGGTGTGTAGCTCTGGCGACAGGTCGTACAGAGGCGCCTCACAAGTCGTTGTCCGACAACAGCACGAACAGTACTGGCAATTAGGAAAGGTTCTATGCCCATATCTAGTAGACGCGGCAGACAGGTGGCTGCATTGTTGGTGTGCAGTGTTGAAAATACCAAGTGTCCTGTCAGAGCAGCCTGAACACCAAGGTCTGCCGTTTCGCCGTCACGGATCTCCCCGACCATGATAATATTTGGATCCTGACGCAGTAAGGCGCGAAGGCCAGAGGCAAAGGTCATACCGGCCTTTGGGTTGGTCTGTGTCTGGTTAACTCCCGGGACTTTATATTCGACAGGATCTTCGATCGTCGAGATATTGACGTCCGGTGTGTTGAGCATTGTAAGAATTGAGAAGAGGCTCGTTGACTTACCTGATCCTGTAGGGCCGGTGACAAGTACCATACCATTTGACTCCGAGAGGGCGTCGGTGAGCGTCGCAAGGGATTTACCCCAATAGCCCAGGTCCTGCAAAGTGACCGCTTGGTTAGATTCACTCAAAATACGCATGACGATCTTTTCACCATCGGCAATAGGTAGAGTAGAAACACGCAGGGCATACTGTCGGCCAGCGACCTTGATCTTGAATCGACCGTCTTGTGGGACGCGCCGTTCGTCAATTTTTAGATTTGAAAGGATCTTGATACGACTGATAAGGGCACCAAGTACATTCTTTGGCAATCGGTTGACCTCGTGCAAGACACCATCGATACGGTAACGCACCTGCACGAAATCCTCTCGAGGTTCAATGTGGATGTCCGATGCACTGGAGCGAATAGCGTACTCAAGTAGAAGGTTGATCGTTTGCGCGATTGGCGAATCTTCAGCGATATCTGAATCAGTTACCTGTTGAGCGGCGGCGTCTTCTTCGCGCTGGATATCAATAACGTCCTCAAGCTTCTCACCGACGTCACCCGCATAGTTCTCAAGACATGCCAGGATATTCTCGTGTGTAGCGATATACAGCTTGGTATTATCCCCGATCTCTTTTTCGATGAAGTTGACTGCCTGTACGTCATCGGGGTCATCCATGGCGAGATGATGAGTGCCATTTTCATCGATCTTAAATAGAACTGCATTGTACTGTCTTGCGATACGCTCAGGAATTTTGCTCAGAGTTTCTTTGGGAATATCGTCTGGATTGATCTCGACAAATGGAATGCCTGAGTAGCTCGCGAATGCTTTGGTGAGGTCTGCTTCAGTGAGGAGACTTTTTTGAAGTACAACTTCTTGCAAGGGACGCTTTAAACGAGCCGCCTCCTCCTTAAGAGAAGTCAGTTGCTCGGGCGATGTCTTCCCACCCTGTGTTAGTAGTTGTTCTACAGTGACATCAGCAATGCGCATAGTACTTACGCTTAAGTATAAACTCTCGTAGTGAAAAAGGCTAGGCGTCTAGCCTGCTAGAGTGTCGCACCAAAGATAAGGGCAAACACAAAAGGAATGATCATCCAGCCGCCAAAGATGAACACGAAAACACCGAGGAGAATCTTTACCCAAAGTGGCATCGCGTGTGGGTTAGTCTCAATGCGCTCGCTCGGGTGTTTGATGACGTAGAGTCGCTCAAAGATAACGGTTAATATGATCATCGTTGCTGCGAGAATGAAAAGTGCACCTACGCATCGATAGTAAAAGTCGAATAGTTCGTAGTTGTTATCTTTGAAGACCCATGGCAGTAATGACGCAAATGCTACAGCAACAACGCCTGAGGTTGCATTAACCATTTGTCGGACAAGCTTATCTTCCAAATGTGCAGTGAGGAGCGTTGCAATGATGAGTACGGCGATAAATCCGAGAATATAGGTACCGTACAAATCACTCACGATGGTGCCATCTAGGATATTCCACACTCCCATGATCGATGTAAGCATGCTCGCAACGATAAGCCCAAAGAGTGTATTAATGATGAGTGCTTTGCTGCGATTGTGATCATGCTCGACCGAGAGAAAAGCGAGGCCTATAAGGGAATGAATCATGATCAGAACAGTAGTTCCGAGGGCGCGTCCGGCGGTATCGCCAAAATGACCGACAAGGACGGATACGATAGAAATGAGTGCAGAGGCGATGAGGCCGCCGATGAGCACATATATGATGTACTTCTTGATTGGTAGGTTTTCTTGAGGTTCGTTTGTGTTCGCTGAAGAGGTAGCTTCTGCCATATTCTCCCTTTCCGTTTATGTATTGCTAGTGTATCGTTTGCGATACCATAATACAACTGCTCTTGGTATGACACCGCGTCGCTCAGAAAAAATGAGCGGACTTATTTTCTCTCTGGTTCCCCTTGCGTTATACTTATAGGCAACGATGGATGAAGATGCACTGAGTAAACTTGGGCAGGCGATAGGCCGCACTGTAAAGGGTGGCGAAGTACTTGAGTTGGTCGGTGACGTTGGGGCGGGCAAGACGACATTAACAAAGTCGATCGCACGCGGCATGGGTATTACCGCGCCAATACAGAGTCCGACATTTACGATCTCAAACCGCTACGAATCGCCAAATAATATTGAACTGGCTCATTATGATTTTTACCGTTTGCACGACGGTGGTTTGATGAAAGACGAGCTGGCCGAGACGGTAAGTAGTCCAGCGACCGTTACCATTATTGAATGGGGCGATATTATCGCTGATATATTGCCGGATGATCGGTTAACGATTCGATTGACGCCACGTAGTGAATTAGAGCGCCATGTTGAAATTACTGCGCACGGACCAAAAAGCGAAAACCTAAAGGCAGGTATCGCATGATTCTTTTACTCGACACTTCTACGGCTGAATGCCATCTCGCGCTTTATGACGACCAAACATGTTTGCTGGAGGATACTTGGCAGGCTGATCGTGAACTGGCGGAGAAATTGCTTGGTTATCTTGAAGAAAAAATGGCGAGCAAGGGAAAGACATGGAAGGATATCTCTGGTATCGGGGTCTTTCGTGGTCCAGGAAGTTTTACGGGACTTCGTATTGGCATGAGCGTGGTGAATACTCTCGCAAGCGACCTGCATGTTCCGATTATTGGTACGATGGGAGACGACTGGATCAAGGAAGCTCTCAAGAGGCTTGAGGCTGGCGAAAACGATACGATTGTCTTACCCGAATACGGCCGAGCAGCGAATATCACCCAGCCGAAAAAATAGCTTGAGCTGTCCGCAGCAAACGCGCTACAATATAGGTAGTCTGAATGTATTTACCGGACTCCAAGAGAATTAAATTTTTGAATAATCCTGGGATGCTTTGATATATTTCATCGCTACGACGAACACGTGGCGGAGTAGACCGGGGAAAGGAAACAGTATGATAGAAGCCATCATTGGAATTGTTGGTGTTATTTTGGGCGTAGGCGGAAAATATGCCTATGATGTCCAGCAGAAGAGCGTCAATAAGCACAAGGCTGAGAGTGAGCTCGCAAAAGCCGAACGTAAAGCGAGTGAGATCATCTTAAAGGCGAAGGATGAAGCACTTGATATAGAGAAAGAGCGACGGAAAGAGTGGAAGAAGACCGAAGACAGCCTCGCAGAACGCGAAACATCACTCGATAAGAAACTGGATGAACTCGATAAGCGTAGCGAAAGACTACGGAAGCAGGAAGACGAAGTCGAAAGCCTGAAGGATGAGATTCGCGATATCCGCACACGCCAGCAAGACAAGCTGGAAAAAATCGCCGGCCTGAAGAAGAAGGAAGCGGCCGAGAAATTAATGCAGATGACCGAACGTGATATCAAGCACGATTTGGTTGGCTTGGTGAGCAAGCTACAGAAAGATGCCGAGCAAGATGCCGAGGAGCGTGCCCAGACTATCCTGGTAACTGCAATGGAACGCATGAGCAGTGAAGTGACCGCCGAGCGTACTGTCACTGCTATCAAGTTGTCTGATGACGAAATGAAGGGTCGCATCATCGGTAAAGAAGGTCGAAATATCCAAGCCCTTCAGCGTGCAACGGGCGTTGATATCTTGGTAGATGACACACCAGGCATGATCGTGATGAGCAGCTTTGATCCTGTACGCCGCCAAATCGCTCGTCTGACTCTTGAAATGCTCATGAAAGATGGACGTATTCATCCGGGGCGTATCGAGGAAGTTGTTGCAAAGGCCGAGAAGCAGATTGATAAAGAAGTTCAGCAGGCTGGTGAAGATGCCGCACGAGAAGTCGGCGTCGTGGGAATTCCAAAAGAAATGCTACGTCTACTTGGTGAACTGAAGTTCCGTACAAGCTACGGCCAGAACGTATTGAAGCACTCGACCGAGATGGCACAGATCGCTGGCATGATTTCTGATGAGATCGGTACAAATACTCGTGTCGTGAAGACCGCAACATTGTTGCATGATGTCGGCAAGGCAGTGACACACAAGGTCGAAGGCAAGCATCACCACATCGGTGCAGAACTAGCACGCAAATATGGTATGAAAGATGATGTAGCACATGCCATCGAGGCCCATCATGACGACATTGAAGCTACAACTCCTGAGGCACTTGTAGTACGCGTGGTCGATGCAGCGTCGGCGGCTCGTCCTGGCGCGCGCAATATCTCAGCCGAAAACTTTGCAGAGCGTATGCGTGATCTTGAAAACATTGCTACCAGTTTTGATGGTATCGACAAAGCCTATGCAATCTCTGCCGGCCGTGAAGTTCGTGTGATCGTTCGCCCTGAAAAGATTGATGACCTATCAGGTATCAAGCTCGCACGTGATATCGCAAACAAGATCGAGAGTACGATGCAGTATCCAGGTACGATCAAGGTGAATGTGATTCGCGAAACGCGCGCAATCGAATTTGCTAAATAATATCTTCAAGCGGAACGCGTAGTAGCTTTGCAAGAAGATATTGGAGCGTAAACCAAATGACCGTTCCAAGTGTAAAGAAGACGCTGATAAATATCACGATGTCGTCGGACAATTCGAAGGATATAAACCAAAGTCCCACTAGGCCAGCCAGTGGCAGAAGTGCAAGGATAAACTTTACATAGACTACGAGTTGAGCGGTAAGTTTTCGCTTTTTCTTGGGCGGCAGCGTATGACGGTGGGTGATGATCGGGAGCGCGGCTTCTGCGACCGTCTCACTCACCTTGTTGCCTGCTTTCGCTATCGCAATCGGAATGCGCGCAATGACGACAAGCGTCACGATAATCACGATGACCGTCACGGCAACTCCGATGATAAGCAAGAGCATGTCGGGTCCATCGAAGGTAATGGCGTGCGATTCGGTATGTGCGGGAGCCTGCTCGGGCAACAATAAGCCCTGCAGGTTTGACTGCAAAAGTGACGGTAAATACAGAGCCCCCACCCAGAGCCACTGCAGGAGTAGGGAAAGGTAGCCAAATACGCCTAAAATTGTGACAATAATTTTTCGCGTTTTTGAGACATGCTGCTTCTTCTGTTTTGCCATATAGTCATCATAGCAAATAAAAACTCTCCGAATAAGGAGAGTTTTATGTCCATATGGTCGGGGTGAAAGGACTCAAACCTTCGACCTCTCGGTCCCAAACCGAGCGCGCTATCAACTGC
>JBKGVB010000023.1:0-5422 GCA_046462475.1 Saccharimonadales bacterium (SeqCode)
CAAGGTGGATTTCTCTAGTCTATTACCACGGTAGTAGACTGTCTGAATTCCATATCTAGATTCGTTAGGAAATCATGTACACTATTGCCCCTTCAGGACACTTCGTACACCTTATATTATACACCTACGCGCCCGCTCACTCCAAAAACATGAGCAAAAATATTCAAAAAGAAATCGAGTGCACCAACCATATATGTGCCGAGCATTGACCCAGCAAAAATCACTAAAATAAACACGAAAATAAGTCCATATTGCTCAACTACTTCCATACCGCGCCGCACAAAATCTGGCGCAAGCGCATATAGTACGCGCGATCCATCGAGTGGCGGAATAGGCAAAATATTGAATATAAAGAAGCCAAGGTTAACAAAGACCCCTGTCAATACGACCTGCGCCCCAAGTCCGCTCTGCGGCTGACCCGATAGCACCCAAACGCCAAAAAGAACAAATGCTATCACGAAATTCGTCAATGGACCGGCAAGCGCAATTAACGCTGCGCCCCATTCGTCATACTTCACCCGCATAGGATTAAATGGTACTGGTTTTGCACCACCAAAAATAGGCCCACCAATCATTGCCAATACAAGTGGAAGCAAGATCGTCAAAAATGGATCAATATGTTTTATTGGATTTAGCGTTAATCTTCCCTGTAACTTTGCCGTATCATCTCCAAGCCAATACGCCACAAACCCGTGCATTGCCTCATGAAGTGTCATCGAAAAAAGAATGACAACCAGTACGATAATGAGATAAGTAATGTCCACTGCTATCAATTATACCGTATATTCTCCTCCTTTACTTACCCCTATTGACCCTTTCGTTAAAATCCGCTACAATTGTACGAGTTTGTAACATAACTTTAAGGAGTAAAGAAATGGCAGCACGCTGCGAACTTACCGGTAAAGGTAAACAATTCGGCCACAATGTGAGCTTCTCTTTGCGTCGCACAAAGCGCGTCTTTAAGCCAAACCTACAGAAGAAAACTTTTGTAGTAGACGGCAAGAAAGTCACTATGACGCTTTCGACACAGGCTATCCGTACTCTTAAGAAAAAGGGTATTTTGGGAGCTCCAGTAAACGTAAAAGGTTAAATAACAGAGCCTTTTAAAAATATCCGTCCCACATGAGACGGATATTTTTTTGCTAATAAACGTGTCTAGCTGCGAGTAACTTCTTCAACGGTCAACACAGTTGGCAAGCTGCCGCGAGACTTTACTTTCAATTTTGCAGTTGACTCGGCAGGCGCCCCAAGCTCTTTTGTAAACACCTCAAGCGTATCCTGTGGGACCTCGTATTTCAAGCTGTCGTCGGCATAATGCACTGGAATCACCGTCTTCGCCTCAACCGTACGCACAACCTGAGCAGCACTGGTCGCATCGAGCGTATATCCACCGCCACCGACTGGAAGAATCAACACATCAAGCACGCCAAGTCCTTCAAGTTGCTCTTCGGACAACTTACTGTCTACATTGCCAAGGATCCCGATTCGCACGTCACCGATCTCCACTCGGTACATCGTGCCCGCCTTAGGCTGGTCAGGCGTATCAATATGACGTTGAGCTGGAATACCTCGGATTGAGAAATCGGCGACTTCATACTCACCCGGTCCCTCTACGTTAAGCATTGCTCCTTCATCATTTGTCGCAAACCGTTCCTCTGTAGCAAGAACGACTACACCCTTTGTCGCCACATCTTTCAGCCCAACAAGCGACTGCTTTGGATCAGTAACTAATTTCGCCTTCTTGGTGCTAATTACTACGGTATTTCCGCCCTTGTATTCAATATCGAACATTATTCCTCCTGTTTCAGCTGTTCAGTATTTTTTCTTCATCACGCAGCACTACATGCTTACTTGCAACCAGCTCAGTAATAAAGCGGTCTCGTATACTTAATCGGTAATAAAACTCGTCATATGGTATGACACTGTAGTTCAGCTCCCTGCCCTCTGACTTTTCGAGCGCTTTGATAAAAGCCTTCAGTTTTGCCGGTGTCGGCTTACCAACAAGCAGAAGGTCAACCTCACTACCTGAGTTCTGCACAAATACACCAGACAGCAGTGCGAGCTTAATATTACCTAGCTCATCCAGCTTGCCTTGCCAATCTAATGTAGAAGGCGTTGTTTTTTGCACACCAGACTTATCCGTTGCGTCACCAAATATGTCGCGCAGCGGAACATAATATTCATAGCGTTGATTCACTTCATAGTAAAGCTTATTGTCTGCAGTATCACTTTTGATGATCCCAACAGTAAGCATGTTCGAAAGTTCGCGACGTACCGAATTAATTTGCTCATCGATAAGGCGCGTAATCTCCCGTACGTAAAAAGACTTACCAGGATTATTCAAAAACAGGTGTAGCAATTTTACTCGCGTCTTTGAACCAAATAATGCGTCGATCATTTCCTCTCCGAATACTATTTGTACCATAATATCACAAATTTTATTCAGAGGCGATACGGGAAGCGATATAATACCTCACCTCTGATAAATCACACCACTCGATAAATGGATTCGGACGAAACCATGTCATTTGCCGTTTCGCCAGTTGCCAATCTTCCGTTGTAAATTTCTCTACTGACTTTTCGATCGTTAACTCTTTCTCTAGATACGCACGGACGATTGGATATATATTTCCGGTCATAGCAGGACTCTCCCAACCATATTTTTTGCCCAATTTAGTTGCTTCCTCCACAACACCATTTGAAAATAATTGTTCGGCTCGCAAAGCAATTCTTTGTCGTAATACTTCTTTATGCGTAGCAATACCCACAACAATTACATTCTTTATCGGGTTTTTACGCCAATCTATAGGACCTTCTTTCGAGCGAGCAAAGTCAAAATTAAACAGAACACTATCAACATATAAGCCCGTTCCGCCAACCAAGATAGGGATATGACCTCTAGCACGGATCTCAGCTATTTTTTCAAGGGTATACGCTTTGAAATCCGCTACAGTAAAGTACTCTCCTGGTAATATGAGATCGAGACCAAAATGAGGAACTTGCGCTTGCTCATCAAGACTCGGCTTAGCTGTGCCGATATCCATCTCCTTGTAAATCGTCCGCGAATCAGCACAAATGATTTCCCCACCATACTGCTTGGCAACCTCAATCGCTATAGCAGTTTTACCACTAGCCGTTGGGCCGACAATTACAATAAGCGGAGGTTCGGATCGTACTCCTGAGGTCGCCATCGCCGTTCTCCAAAATTATCTACTTTATACTCAGTGCACGTAATACCGTCTTGCTCCAGCATTTGACGCTGCACTTCCTGTCCGCCATGATATCCAATCGCCAGCCCACCCTCTTTATTCACCAGGCGGTGCCACGGCAGATTATCTGGACCTTGATGGGCAATCCCACCCACGATTCTTGCCGCGCGCGGCTGTCCTGCCATAGCTGCAAGATCACCATAGGTTGTCACCTTATCCCGAGGAAGCTCGCCCATCAACTGATAGACCCTCTCACGAAACCCTTTGCCTAATTCGATCTCACTATCCATAACCTAAAGCGCTTCCAAATACTCCTTGAGATTATCAAGAGCAACTTTCTCTTCACCACTCTGGGTGCGAGCACTCACTTCTCTGGCTTCTTTATCTTTTGGACCGACAATGAGCTGAATCGGGATCTTCATAGCTGTTGCCTCCCGAATTTTCTTGCCGAGGCTTTCATTACGATCATCCGTTGTAAATCGTACTTCGTTATATTTCACTGGTTTCATCAACACTAACTCTGATAGTATCGATGTTATTTCTTCAACATAGTCCATAACGGTGTCGTTGATCGTCAAAATACGAAGCTGCTCTGGCGCAAGCCAGAATGGGAACCAGCCACCAGTATGCTCAATAAACACCGACAGGAATCGCTCAATAGACCCAAGCAATGCACAGTGAATCATTATAGGTTGCTGCTTCGATCCGTCTTCTGCCGCATAGACAAGTTCGAATCGCTCGGGCTGCACAAAATCAAGCTGCACAGTCGCCACCTGATGCTCGCGCCCAATCGCGTCAGTTGCCATAAAGTCGATTTTCGGACCATAAAAGGCCGCTTCACCGTCCTGCTCAAAATACTCGAGTTGATTCTTTTCGACTGCCGCCTTGAGCTGCTTTTGAGCAGACTCCCATAGTTGCAAATCACCGAGATAACCGTCGCTATCATCACGATAACTCAACCGGACACGCAGCTTCATGCCAATCGTCTCATACAGTTCTCGAGCGCTTGCAAGCAGTCCATCAATTTCTTGCTCAATCTGGTCAGGACGCGCAAAGACATGACTATCATCCTGTGTGAGAGAGCGGACACGATTCAAGCCGCCAAGCTCACCCGTCTTCTCGTCACGATAATCAGTCGTTGTTTCGAGAAAACGAATTGGCATATCCCGGTAACTTCTAGGCTGAGACGCATAAATCTGGGTATGATGCGGGCAATTCATTGGCTTTAGTGCCATCTTGTCGTCAGTTTCCTGACTGGTTACAAGAAAGAGCTCATCGCCAAACTTCGCCCAGTGCCCACTCATTTCATAGAGCGCCGTTTTAGTAATATTCGGCGTCCACACTTTTGTAAAACCCTTTGCTTCACGCAGTTGGTTTGAAAATTGCGCAACCTTTTCGCGCAAAACCGTGCCGCGTGGAGTGAAAAGTGGCAAACCAGCACCAACAAGTGGTGACATCGTGTAGAGGTCCAGCTCCTTACCAAGCTTACGGTGATCGCGCTTTTTGGCTTCTTCAAGCATAGTAATATATTCATCGAGCTCTTCTTGGGTTGCAAACGCTACACCATATAGTCGCTGCATTTGAGGATTCTTCTCATTGCCACGCCAGTAGGCACCAGCAACCCGCATCAGCTTGAAAGCACCAACCTTCCCAGTCGACTCCGCGTGCGGACCGCGACAAAGATCGGTAAAGTCGCCATCAGTGTAAAATGACACATCAACCACGCTCTGAACTGGATAATGCGGCACGCCACCAACTCCTGCCGGAAGCTCCATACCCATAACGGCCGCGTCTAGTTCGCTCGCGAGAGTCGTCCCCTCACGCTTGAGGTCATTAAGAAGCTCTACCTTATAAGGCTGATCCGCACCCTTTGCCCACTCAAGCGCATCATCAATCGGCTTTTCACTGCGCTCAAATGCATAGTCGGCGGCAATAATCTTACGCATTTCTTTTTCAATCTTTTTGAAATCGGCTTCAGATATCTTCGTCGCGCCAAGATCAATATCATAATAGAAACCATTCTCGACTACCGGACCAACACCAAACTTCGCCTCGGGCCAGAGATGCTGCACCGCCTGTGCAGTAATATGTGCCAGGCTATGTCGCATTGCATATAATTGTTCTTCGTTCATGTGAACCTCCTTTTAATATAAAAAGCACGCATATCGTATTAGAACGTGCGTGCCTCGGGCCTCTAAACAGGCGGTTCCACC
>JBKGVB010000024.1:0-23369 GCA_046462475.1 Saccharimonadales bacterium (SeqCode)
CTCAGCTGGATAGAGCGTCGGCTTGCGGAGCCGAAGGCCATAGGTTCAAATCCTGTCGGGTGTACCAAGATTGTAACTGAAATAGACCTCCACATGGGGGTCTATTTTATATTCCGGTTTGAGGATTGGAACAAGCCAAATAACGTATACTTGATGTATGAAATCCCGACAAGATATTCTCAAGATCCTTCTCATCTCCGGTGCTGTCGTATTGGGTATTGCGATGGCCTTGGCGATCAATGTGGCAGTATTCATGTCACTCAAGCCGCAGTCACCGAAAGTTTCGCGCGAGGCAAAGCTTGCGGTATTTATGCCCAAGCAGCCTGAAGCTACCCAGTTTGCAAAGGAGGGCTACAATCCTAGGTCGCATTGTTTTGATAAATGCGGCTATCTCTATCGGTCATATAGCTATACCGATCAGGCTGCGATATGCAAGAATCTCTTTGCTGTACTCCTGGCCGAGAGTCGTGATGTCGTCATCACCTCGCCTTCAGTAAAAGAGCCGCCGACGGAATCATGGTGCGAGACTAAGATAGGAGGATCTCTTTCCTTTACGCTTGAGGTTGAGGCGCCTGTAGTACTGAAGAACGGACGCCATGAATCTTCTCGTACGATAGTGAGCGCCGTAGTAATGCCAGCCCAAAAAACTATTGAATATCGTGTGTCAGAAATAAATGAAGGCATAACGCTTGCACGTTAGCCTTCATTATTTCGGTGTCAAATTTACTTTACGAAGTAACCGCGAACTTGGAAAAGGAAAAACCAGCCAATAAGCGCACCGATCACCATGCCGACAAGGCCGCTGAAGCCATAGCCAGGCACAAAAAGATCGAGTACACCGGTAATCACACTCACGTATGAGGTGTAAAGTAGCAAGTTCCAGCCTGATTTTTTGTGGGTTTTGAGCTGCTGTACCGCTACCAGAAGAAGTACGGCCTGTACAATCATTGCCACCAGTGTAATATACCAAGCGACCCCCAAATTTGTAGTAGTGCCTGCGACTTCGTTGGCCCAGCGAATCCACTGACTGGCGTAATGGGCAACACTCCAGAAGCTCCATGCGCCCCATAGAGAGAGTATACCGCCGACAAGTGAAAGCCACCATGCGTTTTCAGCAAGCCATTTCTGTCCTCCGGTTGGTAGATTAAGAGTAATTGTCTTTGTGTAAAAATCGTGTAAAGATTTTTCTGCGCCAGCCGGAACAGTATTATAGGCTGGATCGTGTTTTTTATGCTCGTCCATAGCACACCTCCATTAGATTAATAGCCTGATGATACACTGAGAAAGTGTTGTTGTAAATACTCGGTATCTTATCTGTTATACTGGAGCGAGAAAACCACTTGGAGAGGTGCAGGAGTGGTTGAACTGGCCGCTCTCGAAAAGCGGTAAACCGCAAGGTTTCGAGGGTTCGAATCCCTCTCTCTCCGCCAGATTGAATTTTTCTATGATTACAAGCCGTGAGCCGAATGTCATTAATGTCATCTCGCAGAATATGCTGCACGATGTAAGACGCACTAGAGACGGTCTCATCCTTCCTCAGGATGACAGAGTTGGGTCGCTCGCGGCAACGCTTACTAATTTTCCAGCCTTACTTGATATCGTCGGTGTTCAGGAAGCACACAAGAGCAAAAAGCAACACAATGGCGAAGTACTTGCCGGTATGTGCGACTATGGACCTGGGTTTTGGGTTCAGCACAATGAGCCGGTCGAGGGCAAGAAAAGAGGTCGCATGTATGAGTATGTCGGCCTTTTTGGTGCATTGGTTACTCATGCCGAGTCTGTCGAGCTTGGCGATAATCGTCGAGCGATTATGAGCGTTATTGCCGATGTGGCATTTGTAAATCTTCATCTTCGATCGGGGATGGGGGCCCGGTATCTCAGGCGCGAACAAGCTCATTATCTTACGGAAGCTATAGAGGAGTATGACAACGCGGTAGTGTTTGGTGATCTCAACGAACCGCCAATCAGACAGATTGCCCTTGCGCGCAAGGAGCTGGCTCGTGCTGGATTTCGGTCGGTGTTTCCTTTGACTGGTCAGAAGTGCCCGATTACCTCCCCCATTCCCTCCTACGTCGAGGCGTCAATGGATGGAAGAAGCCGGTTAGAAGCTCATTTTGTGAAGCGCGGATGGTCGATCGATGACATATTGGTGCGCGGAGACCGAATAAATGTGAGGGCGGCTGGCGTACTTGACTCGGCTGTCGTGCGAAGTTCAGTCGTTCCCGACACACTACCGCGTGAAGGAAGTGACCATGAAGGAATATGGGCGACACTTGATCTGACTCCCAGAAATGACTAAACCCCCGGCGAGCGGGGCTCTAGCCAGGGGTTTTATTGAAGCTCAATCTGAGACGTGAATCGCAGGTTGAACAAGCTGACACGAAGGGATTCAAGCTTCACCCCATTGTCGAGATGGACTTGCTGGAGCCAGTCGATCTCATCGGGATTGATGATCGGCACACCTTGATCGTCGGCGTCGAGGCCGGGCAAGAGTCTTGCTACCGCTTCTACCGACCGGTACTTCAGGTGAGTTTCAAATGTTCCTTCCTCTTCGTTGTAACGGTTCCTGTCACGAAAGTCGAAGGCGACTGCTCGCAGTACCTCGACATGGTCGTCGACGACGTTGCCAGCTTCATCTCTCGGATTCGGCAGGCGAAACTCGATGACGAGCTCGTACCCGAGCCGACGTCCGCGATACATGCTCTCGAGAGTATCGACTCTGAGGACATTGAGCAGCCAACTGATTGTGACCTGATCACGCAGCTTGGGGATGACATTTTTAGCCTGCCCCTCCCAGCGCAACTTGGGCTTACCCTTGCGCTCACCTCTCTTGTAGCGACGAGGATTACCGTTAACGACGAGGAAGCTCACTTCTCCGTACTCGGTAACCTTGCGCTTGAGCGCATCCTTGTTCGCGAGCAGGTAGAGCGCCGCGATGACTGCTCCGATGATGCTGGTGAGGATTGCTCCCCACTTGAACGTGGGATTACTGAAAAAGCCGGTGGCGTGTGATACGACCTGTTGTGGTGCGCCCAGAAGCGTCCCAGCAGCTGCGATCACTACGACGCTCGTGCCTCCGATCAGCATGACCTTTCGTGGTGAAATGTTCACCGTGGTTCACCTCCTTGTTGAACGACCACAGTTAGGATAACAATAACACATCGGTAAAAAGTTTTGTATGCAATTTTTATGCTACTTTTACAACACCGCCTTATTCTTGTTCTATTATTGCGGTATAGTAAGGCTATGGATAGTGTATTCACAAAAATTATCAAGGGTGAGATTCCCTGTCACAAGATATACGAAGATGATAAAACGCTTGCGTTTCTCGATATACACCCTTCATCGCCGGGCCATACTTTAGTCATTCCAAAAACCCAGGTCGAATTTTTATGGGACCTGGATAATGAAGACTATATGGCACTGATGGATACAGTAAAAAAGCTTGGAAGTCATCTTAGAGAAACGCTCGATGTGCCATATATTGGCGTAAAGGTGATCGGCGTTGATGTTCCACACGCTCATGTGCATTTGGTACCTTTCTCAACTTCAGATGAATATCGCGCCGAAGGCGATCAGATGGCCGAGCCAAATCACGCGGCGCTTGCACTGATGGCCGAGCAATTGAAGGTTGGATGATAACAGTCATTGCGATCGGTAAGAAGCATGAAGACTGGATTATTCCTGGAGTAGAGCGCTACGAGAAGCGCCTCAGGAAGCCATATGATGTGAAATGGGTACTTTTGCCACATAGCTCACTAGAAGGCCGTGGGGCGCGTCAGGAAGAGTCAGAGCGTATACTATCGCGCATTAATCCAAGCGACTATGTGGTGTTGCTGGATGAAACCGGCAAGATGCTTAATTCTCCAGGGCTTACTTCCCTACTTGAGCAATCATTTGCTCATTCACGAGATGTAGCATTTGTGATCGGTGGAGCTTACGGAGTGGATGACACAGTGAAAGTACGGGCAGATCGTATCTGGTCACTCTCTGATCTGGTATTCCCTCATCAATTAGTTCGACTACTCCTCATGGAGCAGATTTACCGAGCCGAGCAGATCGCAAAAGGCACGGGCTACCACCATATTTAGCACGACAGATACTTGACAATTTACAAAGCTTATGCTAGTATGCATAGTGTTGTCCACAAAAAATAAACACATATGAAAACACTAGCAAATTCAAAACTTATCCCTGCCTTTATAGCCCTTACGACTCTATGTGGTATCGCTCTTCATGAAACGAAGCTTGATGCTATGACGAGTTTGTCGGCTGCCTTGCCTGCTATAGTAGCAAGCTATGGTACGGCCAGTATCATGATGCACCTTAGTGGTAATGAGCATACTCATGTAGAGCGCGTGTCAGTAGAAAATGTTGCTAACCGCTTAACCTCGCACACTCCGTCGACGCCAAGCCGTCATGGAGATAACAAGAAATATCGTATGCAGAAGAATATCCCAAAGGGTCATCATCCATTTGATAATTACAGCCTGCCAATGATTGGCTAGGCAGTGAGAAAACACAAAGAACCGGGAAGGTATAGAGCCTTCTCGGTTCTTTTAATCTTTAATTACCTCGAGTTCGCGAGTAAGGCGGTCAATCTGGTCAGTAATGGCTGCGAGCTCTTTCTTTGAGGCTTCAACCAGTTCAGCTGGTGCCTTTGCCACGTATGATTCATTACTGAGGCGTCCTTCGAGACGTTTTGCTGTCTCATGTGCCTGTGCAAGGCGTACTTCAAGGTTTGACTGATGTTGGTAGAGCGTGTCGGCATCGATATCAAGCCATGCTTCCCTGCCCGTTGCGGCAAGAAGTAGGCCTCTTGGCTGATCTGTATGAGAAACAGTAACACGTAGGAGTGATCCAATCAGGTCACCATTGTCAGCGATGAGTGCATCTTCACCGTAGAGAAGGTCATATCTTTTATTGCCTGGAAGTTCACTCATGACGAAGCGTGCTTCAGAGACAAGTGCTTTAAGGCGCTCAAACTCTGCGGCTGCGATTTCATCGTAGGTAGGAACCGTTGGCCATTCTTTTGTAATGAGGAGTCCTTCGCACCATGGAAGTGTCTGCCAGATAGTCTCAGTCACGAACGGCGTAAACGGATGCGCAAGGCGAAGGCAGGTGTCGAGCACCCAGGCAAGCATATCGGCATTGGTATTAGCTTTTGAGGCTTCGATATACCAGTCGGCTACATCACTCCAGATAGTTTGGTAGACCGTGTCGGCGGCATCTGAAAAGCGGTACTGATCGAGCTGATCACCGATTGCATTTTTGGCCGCCTCAAGTCTTGAAACGATCCAATGGTCTGCGAGTGACTGCATGACTGGCGTCTTGAGTTTATAGTTCTCTCCAAGCTTGTCCTCGGAGAAGCGTGCGATATTCCACAACTTATTGCAGAAGTTTCGTCCAGCAATCAGTGCGCCTTCTGAGAAAGCTTGGTGCTGTGCTGGCGAGCGGTTCGCGATAATACCGAGACGGAGTGCGTCAGAGCCGTATTGGGCAACTTTATCCATAGGATTGATAACATTTCCCTTTGACTTGCTCATCTTTTGGTTGTGCTCATCGTTCACCATTCCATGTAGGTAGACATCCTTAAATGGCACTTGGTCAGTACGATACAGGCCAAGCATAATCATGCGGGCTACCCATCGGTCGAGTAGGTCGGTACCCGTTTCCATGACGGAAGTAGGATAAAAACGTGCCAGTTCCCCACCATCGAGATAGTCGGTGGTGACGTATGGCCACTGGCCAGAGGAGAACCATGTATCAAATGTGTCTTCTTCGCGAAGATATGTCTTGCCGTCGATCTCGAGCGTTTTTTCGTCCACACGAGTATCGAATATCCAGTCGTTTGCGTCATTGGCATTTTGAAATGCTGGAATTGGAATTCCCCACGGAATTTGGCGCGAAAGATTCCAGTCTTTGAGTCCATCTAGGTATTGGATGAGTACACGCTTTCGTGAAGCTGGGTAGAAGGTTATCTCATCAGTGGCAAGTACTTCTTTAGCCCGCTCGGCAAGTGGCTGCATCTTGAGGAACCACTGATCTTTTACCATAGGTTCAATAACAGTGCCGCACTTATAGCAGTGGCCAACAGCGTGGGTAATCTCTTCCTCTCCCCGGAGAGCTTCCTCGGCTTGGAGGGCTGCAATAACCCGCTTGCGAGCGTCGAGAACAGATAGGCCGGCGAATTGCGAAGGAACGTTTACCATCTTGCCGTCAAAGTCGATGACTTGTATGCGCGGAAGATTGTGTCGCTCCCCTATTTCGAAGTCATTTGGATCGTGAGCGGGCGTGATCTTCACGGCACCTGTGCCAAAAGACTGATCAACATACTCGTCGGCAATAACAGGTATTTCTCGGCCCGTAAGTGGCAGTTGAACAGTACTGCCGATAAGGTGCTTATAGCGCTTGTCATCCGGGTGGACAGCTACTGCAGTATCGCCGAGCAGCGTTTCGGGACGTGTCGTAGCAACGATAATTTCATCGATTTTATCGAGGGTTGGGTAGGCGATTTTCCAGAGTTTACCCTTCTCTTCTTTGTGGTCTACCTCGATATCGGCGAAACTGGTCTGGTGTTTTGTGCAGTAGTTGACGATCCGCTCACCTCTGTAGACAAGTCCATCATCCCATAATTTTTTAAAGGTTTCATACACAGTATTAACGACCTTTGCATCGAGTGTGAATGTGAGATGTTTCCAGCTCGCACTTACGCCTAGTGCACGGAGTTGAAGTTCCATGTCACCGCGTCTGGCATCAACGAAGTTCCAGATCTGGCTATAGAGCTGTTCACGTGAAAAATCGAAACGACTCTTCCCTTCCTTTTCAAGTTGCTTCTCATAGACAACCCAGGTTTCAAAGCCGGCATGATCTTCACCAGGAACAAAGATAGCATCGTCACCTTTCATGCGGTGATAGCGGACAAGAATATCTTTCAGATTCATATCGAGCGCATGACCAATATGAAGATTTCCATTGGCGTTTGGCGGTGGCATAACGATTGAATAGGGTGTCCCCTTGCCGCTTGGCTCAAAAGCACCAGAGGTTTCCCACATGGCGTAGATATTTGGTTCGTATTGATCGGGCTGATAAGTTTTTGGTAGGTTCATGCGTTGCTTTTCACGTGAAAATGATTACTAATATATAAATTTCTCTCTGTTGAGTATAGCATATGTAGGCTGTCTGTCGGCCTTTGACCTCAGTATTGCCTACTTCAATCTTTTGAGGAGTTTGTATACAAGATAGGGAAGGTGACGAATTGGAAGCTCATGCGTTTCCGGATAGGTTACTTCGTAGCCACCAAATGATTTTTTAAATGCCGTGAAGCCAGCCCAGCGGTGATTTGGATCGTCTGTCGGTGCGATACCGTAAAAATCAAACAGCTTCTTGCCGCTTTTCTTGGCGTCGAAGATTATTTCACCGAGAAGGGCTGTGGCGGCGTTGAGGTTGCGATGCTCAAAGCTACTGGCGGCGTGGGCATAATAATTGGTTGTTTCATCCTCATAGACGAGGGCGGCAGCAATCGTATCATTCTCAAAGGTTATGAAATGAAGACTGGCCGCGCCAATAGGAATGAGAGAAGCGGTCTGCACCTCAAAGTAGCTGTCTGGATGAACGGAAATCTTATTATGGGACGCGGTGCCGTGAAGGAGGGAAGTGAGACGCGTAATATCATCTGGATTAGTACTTCTCTCGTAGACAAGACCTTTCTTGCGGTAATTTCGATAAATATTGCGGTTATTTTGTTTCATGTTGGCCAAAATAACATCTTCAGGGTCAGTGAGGCTTAGGCGCCAAGTATGAGAGGGCTGCGAGTAATGAACTGGTTTCAATCCAAGGGTGGAAAGTTCTTGGTCTGAGAATGATGCGCCTGTGGGTTGCAGTCGTAAAAATGTCACCGAATTCTCGTTGGCAAGTTGCCGCAAGGCAGCGAGAGCTTGTACAAGTGCTTCTGGACTGGCGGCGACTGGCCCATAGGGGCAGTAGAGTCGTTTGAAACCACTGGATTCTTCGAGTATGGCAAGAAACTGCCAGCCATCACCTTCTTTACGAAATGTCCTTTTTCCTTCTGCTTCCTGGAATGTTTGCCAGGCCTTTGACTGAAGAAAGTGAATGTTCATGATGTTATTTTACCTGTTTCCAAGCAGTCTGAGTCATAGAAAGGCTGGGAACAACTTTCAGGGAGCGAGGGTCGGTTGGGGTATTGCCCTGGGCGAAATAGTAGCCGAGCGTGGCGATCATAGCACCGTTGTCGGTACAGAGTTGCATAGGCGCATACTCGATAGGAATTGGGAGGCGATCCGCAAGTTGTCGACGAAGCTCTTGATTGGCAGCAACGCCACCAGCGATAACCACTGAAGCAGGGGAATAGTGATCGAATGCTTGTTTGGTTTTATCGACAAGTGTCTCAACGGCAGTTCGCTGGAAGCTAGCGGCAAAATCATGCTTCTGTTTATCGCTCAGGAGCGCTGAGAGCTCGTGGGAAGGGAAAGTGAAGTCTTTGCCCACTTCGCGCTGTGCAGCCCTCAGAACGGCTGTTTTAAGGCCGGAGAAGCTAAAATCGTATGAGTCTTGTAGGCGAGCTTTCGGCAATTGATATTTTTTAGAGTCCCCCACTTCGGCAGCCTGTGCAATAGACGGTCCACCTGGATAGGGAAGACCAAGGATCTTGGCTACTTTATCAAAGGCTTCACCTACGGCATCGTCACGAGTCTGACCAAGTAGCTCATAGTCACCATGGTCATGGAAGAGAACGAGTTGACTATGGCCACCGGAAACGATAAGGGCGAGCATAGGGAAGGTAGGTTGTTTTGACGGAAGTTGCAAAAGTGGCTCCGTCTGGTCGGTAATGAAGTTAGCATACACATGTGCTTCTACATGATGAATAGGGTAGAGGGGTTTGTCGTGTAGGAGAGCAAGCGTGCGTGCAGCAAGGCTGCCGACGAGCAGCGAACCGATAAGACCTGGCGCATAGGTGACAGCAATCGCATCGATATCATCCCATGTGGAGTCTGCGTCTGATAGTGCCTTCTCGATGACGGGGTTAATAACTTCGAGGTGGCTGCGCGCGGCAACTTCAGGAATTACTCCGCCATATTCTTTGTGAATATCAATTTGCGAGACGATGACATTGCTAAGTAGACGGTGTCCGTCCTCGACGACAGACGCCGCAGTTTCATCGCAGCTGCTCTCAATTCCCAAAATTTTCATTTCTCTCGTCCATTATACAGTGTGTGATAAGGCTCATTCTCGAAAGAAGATAAGCTTGCTTATTTTCTTCACTCGAATGTTTTTATCATAGCAGTGGTAAACTAGAGAGTATGAAAGATAAGTTGGTTCGGGGTGTTCGAAAATCGTTGCCAGCAGGGAGCGTACGTCAATTGGAGGAGCTTTACCGGAAGAGCCGAGTGCGCGTTGTGAGTGCTCGTTATGGCAATCCGGCACGTAATTTGCGCGTGATTGGTGTAACGGGAACGAACGGCAAGACGACGACAGTCAATTTCCTTAATGAAATATTGAAAGAGGCAGGATACAAGACGGCAATGTTCTCGACGGCCGTAATTGAGATTAACGGTAAGTCGAAGCGCAATGACCTGAACGCAACAGTGGCCACCGTTAGTCTGATGCAGCGTTTCTTTGCGAAAGCAAAAAAGGCAAAGGTAGATTTTGTCGTGATGGAATTTCCGTCGCATGCTTTGCACCAGCACAAACTCGATACCGTACCTGTCGAAGTAGCGATTATGACCAATCTAACCCAGGATCACCTTGATTATCACGGCACGATGGAAGAATATGCGGCAGCGAAAGCGAAGCTTTTTGAAAAGCATCCGAAGCTGATTGTGCTGAATCGTGACGATGAATGGTTTGATTATTTCAATAAATTTGAAGCATTGAGCCAGAAGATTACCTATGGAGAGCATCCTGACGCCGAAGCGCATATCGATAGCGTAAAGCTGTATCGCAAAGGTACGGAAGCGAATGTGACGATTGACCATCAAACGAAGCTCGAACTTGCGACCAATCTTCCAGGAAAGTTCAACGCCTACAATATGGTTGCGGCTGCATCAGCAGCATATCTTTTGGGGCTAAAACTGGATGACATCATGGAAGGCGTAGCAAACCTCGAAGGAGTATTGGGGCGTTTTGAGCGTGTTGAGACAGGGAAAGACTTTGACGTTGTTGTTGATTACGCACATACTCCTGATGCACTGGAGAAGCTGCTCACAACTGCCAGGGATATTGCGAAAAATAGAGTAATACTCGTATTTGGTGCCACAGGAGACCGTGATAAAGAAAAACGCCCTATTATGGGCGACGTTGCGGCACGTCTGGCTGATCGAATTATCTTGACGGACGAAGAGAGCTATAATGAAGATCCGGTAGCAATTCGCAATATGATCTACGACGGTATCGAAAAGGGAAAGGGAACTGCAAAGACAACTGAGATTCCCGACCGTCGTGAGGCAATTCAAAAAGGCCTTGAGGTAGCAAAAAAAGGAGACATCGTCCTTATTACAGGTATGGGGCACGAGATGTTCCGGATTATTAATGGCAAACGCGAGCCGTGGAATGACACTGAAGTGGTGAAAGAATTAACCTCAAATGAAAATACCCCACAAAAAGGGGATAAAACTGGTCTGTGACGGCTCGACCAAGCCCGCAGAGGATATAGGGTATATTGACTTTTCTAGGATTATATGTATAATAAACATTAAGTAAAACAAGCAAAAACAAAAATGAGCGAACGAACTCCATCACAAACACAAGAAGATTATGGTTTTATTGGCGAGCAAGTCTACTATCCAGTAAGACTTGGTCTTGACGGTATCCCGACACAGACAGAGGAAAAGTATCGCCCGCTTGCTGAGGTGGAGTTTAGGATGGTTCGAGATACGATCTTACTTATCCGAGCGCTTGACGGCAGTGATGATGACCCGTCAGGCAAAAGATATCTGCATGATGACCGAAAGTTTGAAGGGGCATGTGATGCCGCAATCTATTTAGATAAGTCTGCACGGCCTGTGCGCGCACTGGTGTCTGAGTTTTGGGAGGACATATCTATCGAGAAGCTTCCTGACGCTTCGTTTTTGAATATTGATAAGATCGACTATATGCTCGAAATGGGATATTCCATGCGCGAGGTGCGCGAGCGACATATTCCTGTCGGTGAAGCAAAGATAGAGATGATACCACTGAGAGACCGTATGCTTCGTACAGCAGAGATTCGTTCGCTATACCTATCGGATCGTACGCAACTTACTGACGCCGAAACCCTTATCGAAGCCGTCCGCGACGGTAAACTGCCCCTGGATGCCCTTGATCAGCTGTGGGAACAAGAGACGATGCTTGATGGTAAGCATGTTGCCATTGTAGATGAAGTGCGCTCAAGTGGTGCAACACTTTCGATTGCTGAACAGCTACTGCAAGAATCATTTCCTCAGGCGAAATTTGAGCCATTGTTTTGGTCGACTCCTGCAACGTATGCGTACACAGTCGAGCGGGATGGTGAGCAGATTGAAAAATTGGCTGACACCGAAAAACCTCTGTGGTATGACGGTATGACCTCGTCAGGGCGCGGTGGCATAGGCGGTAAAAATCCAGAGTACTCACGCAGATCATCCCATATTGCCCAGCGAATTGGAAAGCACGTGCTCGGAATACCATACAAAATAGAAAATGACGAACGGGCTGATACGAGTGGGTACGCTCTGCGAAAAGATATCAAGCTGCTCGCAAAAAAGTGGCGCGCTGGTAAAGTAAAGCTCCCTATTCAGCGTAGATAAATGTCACAGAAGCGTCACCGTGTTTACGGCTGACTTTCAAGATTACTCCTGCACCTGAAAGTGCAGCTCGGCCACCGAAGCGTGCCGCGTTCTCGCTTCTACTCTGCTCTTTTATGGTGAGCCAGTCGAATAAAGCTTGCCCGTCTTTATTTTCAAGTTGCACGAAACCTTCTCCAGTTTGCTGAAGCTCTTCGGGAAGCGAATCGATGGGGAATTCCTCAAGACGTGCCATAACCTGTCTATTATAGCATAATAATTATGCTTTTGTCAAATAAAAAAATTATTTCTACAATTGAACAACCCCGGTCGGGATCTCGGTTGAGATCCCTCCCGGGGGTTGTGTTCAGCTTTCGTCGAAGTGACGGTGCCAGGCCTGTTCGGCCTCGCCGTCACTGCCGATGCATGAGCCGTTGTGGCCGCGCGCCCAGCGGTCATGGAAGGGGTCGATGAATTGCTCCATCGCTTCGATCGCCTGGCTGGCGCTGCCCGTGACAGGCGGGAGCTTGAACCACTCCTGTCCGCCCAGCTGTACCAGGATCTCCCACGTGTGCTGACGGGTGGTCTGGGGCGGGGTGTTAACCTGCGCGACCACGCTGTCGGCCATGTCTGCAAGGTTCATGCTACTCCTTTTCCGGTCGTAAGTGACCGTTTCCAGATGGTGAGCATACCGGCTGGCATGCCCTTTGACGTAGCCTCCTTGTTGAGAAAGCCAGTAACGGTGACAATGTCACCCGTCGTTTGACCGTCTTCGTCAAGGAGAATACCTGTGGCACCCTCGATACGGAATACCGTGTCACTATCCTGGATGAGTTCGTCTGGCAATGGCGCCACACGCACCAGCAATCCAGTAAAGTCACGGATGACCGTGAGGTCGAGGAAGGGGGTGTTGCCGCGGAGGAACTCGTCGATTGTGTCGTTGAGTCCACCTTCAGGTGCGATTACGCTGTAGCGCTGACTTCGCGCCCCCCGAGGGAGGCGGCTGGCAAACTGCATTGTTGTGCCTCCTTCCGGGAGGTTTTGGTGCATGTTCGAGCTGAACACTCTATTAATAATACCACTTTTAATGACTTCGGTCAAAGGGGTGGATAGGGAAATTAGCACTCGAACTTGACGAGTGCTAATTTAGTTCGCTACAATAAATTCATTAAGAATCAACATAAAACGGAGGGAAATATGAGTTCACCAATCAAACCTCTGGGTGACCGCGTCGTTGCGGTACGCGAAGAAGCCCAGTCGAAAACCGCAAGCGGACTTTTTTTACCAGATGATGCAAAAGAAAAGCCAGTGCTTGCAAAAATTGTTGCGACCGGCAGCGATGTAAAAAGCGTAAAAAACGGCGAGAAGATCCTTTATAAAGAGTATTCGACCACTGAAGTGACGATTGATGGCGTTGAATACCTGATCGTAAAGGAAGAAGATATTTTAGGAACGGTAGCGTAATGGCTGACACAGCAGTAAGCATGGCGATGCTTATTCTCGGCCTACTTATCGTGATCATCTTGCTCCGTGTATTGATGCTTGTACATAAGCAGACGAAGCGTATGGAAGAGTTGAAGCAAGAGCTAAAAATGAGTGAAGCTGCAAGAGAAGAAGGAGGTAAGAGGTAATGGCAAAAAAGGTATTCTATGACGACGATGCTCGCACCCGCGTACTAGGCGGTGCAAAAGCACTCTACGACGCAGTAAAAGTGACTTACGGACCAAAGGGCCGTAACGTAGTGATCGCCAAGGGTTTTGGCGGTCCGACCGTTACTCACGATGGTGTGACGGTAGCTGAAGGTGTAGACCTGCCGGAAAATGATGACGAGACCCTTGGATATAAAGTAGGCGCCGAGCTTATTAAGCAGGCAGCCTCGAAGCTCAACAAGGTAGCTGGTGATGGCACTACGACAGTGACAGTACTGACCTACAGTATTTTGAAAGAAGCTAATCGTTTGATTGCTGCAGGTCATAATCCGATGGAACTGAAAAAGGGCATTGAAGAGGCCGGCCGAGAGGTTGTCGCCGCACTTGATGGCCTTAGTGAATCAATCGAAGGCAAGACTGATCGTGTTGCTGAGGTGGCGACGATCTCTGCTGGAGATGCGGCAATTGGCAAGCTCATCGCTGATGTCATTGAAAAGGTTGGTAAAGACGGTGTCGTGACAGTTGAAGCAGGCCAGGGTCTTGAGATGGAGTCCGAAGTAGTTGAAGGATTCTCGTTCGATAAGGGCTGGGCGAGTCCATTCTTTGTGACCGATGTGAATCGTCAGGAAGCGATCTATGAGAAGCCTGCGATCGTGATTACTGACAAGAAATTATCGAATGCGAAGGAAATCGTACCGCTCTTTGAGAAGCTTGTACAATCTGGACGTAAAGATATTGTTCTTATTGCCGATGACGTTGAGGGTGACGCGCTGAAATTCTTGGTACTTAATAAACTCCAGGGTGGTCTAAATACGACGGTGATTAAAGCGCCAAGCTTCGGCGACCGACGGAAGGAAATCATGGGCGATATCGCGACACTGACTGGTGGTCGGGTGATCTCGGAAGACCTTGGTATGAATTTTGAAACCGTAGAGCTTGATGTCGTCGGTTCGGCGCGTAAAGTAATTGCCAGCAAAGATGAAACGACAATTATCGAAGGCGCAGGTAAGGTAGCTGACGTAAAAGCGCGTATTTCACAGATTGAATCACTCGCAAATAATGCAACCAGCGAATATGAAAAGGAGCAGTTCGAAAAACGTGCAGCGGCCTTGTCTGGTAAAGTTGCCGTACTCAAAGTCGGTGGTGCAACAGAGACCGAGATTGATGAAAAGAAATTCCGTGTCGATGACGCTGTTGCGGCAACGAAAGCAGCCCTTGCTGAGGGAATTGTCGCTGGTGGTGGGGTGACACTTGTGAATCTTTCTGATGCCCTAAAGGTGGAAGGTAATGATAGCCATGCGGCTGGTCGCCAAGTAGTGAAAGATGCGTTGAAGCAGCCATTCCTTCAGATTACAGCAAACGCTGGGCTTAACTCAGAAGCCCTCCTTGCTCAGGTAGAGGGCGGTAAGCCAGGATTTGGTGTAAACGTCATGACTCCTGAAAAAGGACTAGTTGATGTAAGGAAGGCTGGTGTGATTGACCCGGCGCGCGTGACAAAGGAAGCGGTACTGAACGCTGTATCGATCGCTTCGACGGCAGCGACAATGGGCGCTCTGGTGGTAGAAATCCCAGAAAAAGAAGCTCCTGACATGGGTGCCATGGGCGGTGGCATGCCTGGAATGATGTAAGGTAGCTTTACGCAATATAAAATGCCGGCAAGTGATAGAGCCGGCATTTTTAGATAGCATATAAGGACGGCGAAGACAGATTATTGACTTTTTACAAAAAAGGTGTATAATTAACACCCATGAATCGTGAAAGTGAGAAGCGGAATAAAGCTATCCTAGAGAGTGCCGAGACGCTCCTTCCAAATCGTGTCCATGGAAGTGGGCACAACTTCATGCTGAGTGGAGAAGAGGCGGCTACTGTTGGTAATGCGGTGGCGTTTCGAAATCATAAAGCGCTTCGAGATGTGCTGGCTGAGCCGGTCTCACAACTTGAAGAGCATTATGATTCTATATCGATCGATGACTTTAAGAGGGAATGGGAAGTAAAATTAGAAAAGGCTACCGGCTTGCAGGGTAATCTGCTTGATTTTATTGACAACGAAGCAAAGAGTGCCGCTCTGGATAAGATACTCGCTGACGGCCTTGGTATTAAGCAGCTGGATCTCCTTCCGATTAGCTATGTAAAATTTCTTGAAACGATTATCTATGCAACAGCGCCTGAAGGTCTAACTGATTTTGACCCAAGTTTCGCGTTATCGCAAAGACAAAGGAAGAAGAACGGTCTTCATAGTCGATGCTTGAATGTACTTGAAACGATCTGTGATCAAGAACTGGGAATACGTAAGATTCGTGAAGGATTACTCCGCCACGAAGATGACGCACTTGATGGTTATTTGCGCAACTTGTCTCGTAAGTTAGTCGCTCAAAAGGCGTATGCCAATATTATTGAGCTGTACAATGCCGGCAAAGCAGATGGAATGCGTGATGCGGCCAGATTGCAACTTGAATCTGATGATGAGTTTGATGAGCTGCTTCATACTCATATTCTGAATTGGGAGATGCTTCCTGCAGAGATCACTGATTCTCCTGATAGGAATCGAAGGATTAGGAAAATTATTCACGACCGTGCAAAAGACAAGCAGGGTATCGACGATAATTGGTCAGATGAAAACATCGACGTTCTTTTTGAAACGGCAAGTCTAGCGATATCTCGTGGTCGACAAGCTGATATCTTTATTTCGAGTACATTTGATGGCGGCAGGGGACTCTACCTTGCTACTGAAATATCTCATCCGACGAACGCAGATAAGAAGATTGTTATCGCTGATAACCCGATAAAGGGTAATGCACTCTATATTGTCGATGAAGAGCTATCAAGTTTTGATGAAGAAACAGGTCGGCAATACGAGTGGCGAGAAGTACTCGGATCCTACAGGCGTATTGCTCGCGCTCGTGGTGCTCGCCGCCGATATCATACTGGTAACTGGGCTGAGCTGCCAAAGGCTGTCTGTGAGTATGGCGGCGATGCGGCTCTTGCGAAAAAGATCAAGGAAGAGCACGAGAAAGATATTGAGGGACATTCTCGGGATATTTCTCAGCCAGAGCGTACGCCGTATGAAGGATTGCTTGCGGCGATCCAGCGAGCCGAAGCGTTTTTGGTAGATATAGAGATTGACAAAAAACACTAGATATAGTATAATTTACAGGTCTGAAGATAAGACAAGATCTTTAGCGGACCTACTACCAAAGGACGTGTTGCCTCTTGAACACGAAGCAAGTAGAGCGCAAGCTGCTTGTGCAGTACAGGCGCAAGCCTGTCATCATGCAGCCCGGTCGCTTGGTGGGTCACCTCCTGAACGAGATAGGAGTCAGTGATGACGGACAGGGCCGGCATGCCGGTCTGATCGAAACGGTGCTGCGTAAGCACGCAGAGGAAGGTATCATCACTCTCGAGTGCTCGGGCAAGGTAGTCAACGGCTACCGGCTCAAGACATCACCGAAGAGAGTGTCGGTCCCATCCCACCTCAAGGCATCCGTTTCTACACCCCCACCTACAGAAGAACTGGAGGTGACGCCAAGAGAAGAGGAAGAAGCAGTGGCTGATTCGCAGCTATCGCGTGCCGAAATGGTGACGCTTGCGTTGCGGTGTCTCCAGGAAGAGGCCGATGAAGATGGTCAAGTCTTCATCTCCTCGGCAGCACAGTTGATCTCCGACAAGCTCGAGATCAGCTATGACGCGGCAAGAGAGCTCAACAAGGTGTTGCATCTGCTGCAGCTGCGGACATCACCATCGGGACGCAACCCTGGTGGCCGGCGTCCTCACAAGGTGTCAATGGAGATCAAGGAGGTCACCGAAGAGATGATCAAGGCTGCACGTCAGTCCACGGATTCGGAGCCGGAAGCGGCGAGCGAGTCGGTCGCTGCAGAGACTGCCGAAGAGATCGATGATGACGCGGCGACCAAGCTGGCCACAATCATCACTTCACTCGAGGCCGAGCTGGTCGCTGAGCGCGCGGCCCGCGAAGAGGCTGAGAAGCTGACCAGAGTCGTACAGGAGCTGGAGGCCAAGATCGCCACTCTCGAGGGCACGATCGAGGACCAGAACCGAGCGATGGCGGAGGGCACGCGCGTACTCAACACGCTGACCACCGAGAGCGAAGAGCTCAAGACGAAGCTCGCCACGGCCGAGGAGGAGTTGAACACTCATCGGAAGCAGGCTCTCGTGAAGAGGGCGCCGAGTCCACAGGTGGCTCAGATCCTGGAACGCTACAAGGTCTGAGTAAGGAAGAACGTTATCGATCCGTCAGATCGAGAGTCGCCGAAATACGGCGCCCCCGCGTGGAAACACGCGGGGCTATTTATTTTGCATTTTTAGGATAGGGTTACTTATTGAGCTTGAGAGAGAAAGTCAATTTCTTTGATGATGTCGAGCAAAGCTTGGGCACGACGTGTTTCGTCGGTGATGCCGCGTGCAGCTTCGTGAGCTGGTTCGATCAGTGCCTTGTCGTCGGTAGAGCGGAGGAGGAGCAAGTATGTATCAAATTTCTCCTCTGGTGAAACGTTGAGTTTATCAACGAGTGGACGCAATTCTTGAAGAGCTTCAAGCTTGATGCTGTCGAGTTCACCTGTTGCTTGTGGCATCTGTGGAGCAGCTGCAATTGGGGCAAGATCAGGAACGAGTGTTGTGTCTGGTGTGTCGACTGCTGGTGTTGCCTCAAGAGCAGGCGTGTCGTCTGCAGGAGTTGGCATAGGGGTAGGAAGAGTACTATCGTCTACCGCTGCAGCAGCGTCTGCTTGACCAGAAACACCAGCAAGAACCTTAGCAAGTTCTTGGTCGTCGCTAATTGGTTGTTGTGTTGTCGTATCTTCTGCCATGTCCACCCCTGTTAGATAATTATACTTACGGTTAATAATACTGTATCATAGAACGAGGAACCGAGTAAAGGATATTGCCGACAAGGAGAAATATACACATGCTAGATGATATCAACGTACTAAAACAACGTGATCCACAGAATGCTTTAGGGGTCGCGGCGGCACAAAGTGATTATTTTGCAGCGGAGTTTAGCGCACAATTCGTGCCCAAAGGACCAGTAAAGAATATTGTCTGGGCTGGTATGGGCGGATCCGCACTACCTGCGGTGACCATTGCCAGTTGGCCGAAACTTCGTATGCCGTTTGAAATTTCACGTAATTACGACATCCCTGAATATGTAGGTGCTGAAACACTTTTTATTGCCAGTAGCTATTCGGGCAATACCGAAGAAACTCTTTCGGCGCTGACGCAAGCGGAAGAAAGAGGTGCGCAAATAGTGGTAATCGCGGCAGGCGGCAAGCTAGCTGAGCGCGCACAGGAGATGAATTATCCGCTCTTTCATATTCCGGCTGGTATTCAGCCGCGTATGGCGACATTCTACTTTGTAAATGCATTTTGCCATATCATTCAGCCTTTGGACATCGCTGTTGCTGATATTAGTGAACTAGCGCAAGTAGGCGAATGGCTGAAAGGTGAGACGGCGCAGTGGGGTGCTGAAAGTCCACTCCAGACGAACATTGCCAAGCAATTGGCGACTCAGCTGGCAGGCAAGACGGTGATTATGTATTCAGGGCCAGAGCTCTTTCCAGCGGCAAATAAATGGAAGATTTGTTTCAATGAAAATGCTAAAAATACGGCATGGGTAAATCAGTATCCGGAATTTAATCACAATGAATTTATCGGTTGGAGCTCGCATCCGGTTGAGAAACCGTTTGCGGTAGTGGAGATTCGATCAACTCTCGAACACGCGAGAGTGCAAAAACGCTTTGAAGTAAGCGAGCGACTACTGAGTGGCATGCGGCCTGCACCGATTGTTCTCGCACCAAAAGGCGACACTCTCTTACAGCAACTGGCGTGGAGCTTTGCGCTTGGTGATTTTGTGAGTATCTATCTCGGTATCTTGAATGGCGTTAATCCAACTCCGGTTGAGCTGGTAGAGAAGCTCAAGCAAGAACTTGGCTAGTTATCGTCGCGAGCGAACGACCAGTTTTTAGAAGTGCCACCCCAGCCAACCGTTGCTCCTGTGCAAGGTTTCCATTGGGCAGTTGCCGTGGAGGAAGCGTCATCTGGAACGAAAGCACCATCTGCCCCAGTTACATTTAGGACATAATAACCCACTGTTCGAGACGGGCAATTATAGAGGGTTGCGCTTGCCTTTGGTATGTATAGGTATTGGTAATAGTGGGAGCAATCGTTTATTGATGGCCTCGGTACGCGAGATATGTAGTTGCTAGTAACAAGTTTCTTCATCCACGAGTCATCGGTCGCCATACTGTAGCTGTACCCTGTTGCTATGCTGCAGCCGGGAGTATTTGCCATAGCAGTAACATCTGTCGTCGGATAAGTTCCATTATCTGCTTTGTATAGTTCAAGTGCTTTTATGATTGCCTTGACATCTGCGTAGCGTGAATTGTCCCGAGCTCGTCCTTGGATGCCGTTATAAGCAACGATAGTAATTGCTGCTAGGATAGCTATAATAACAATGACAATAAGTAATTCGACGATCGTGAAACCGCTTGAGCTTTTCTTCATATTCAAAGTATAGAAGAAAAGTGACTGTAAGTCCAAATGGAAAATTAGTGATAGCGCCTAAGTGATTCGATAACGTTTTTGCGGGCGGCGCGGATTGCTGGATAGATGCCGAACACTACGCCGACACCGACCGATAAGCTAAATGCGGTAGCAGCTATTTCCCATGTGAATGCAGGGTCGTAAGGAAGAAACATGCTGATGCTGAAGGCGACAATGTAGCCGCCAACGTAGCCGAGAATGCCAGCGAGCACGCTCATGATTAGAGCTTCGATCATAAATTGAAGAATGATAGCTCCATTTGATGCCCCGACGGCTTTTCGAAGGCCGATCTCGCGGGTACGCTCTGCAACCCCGACGAGCATGATGTTCATAATACCGATACCGCCTACGAGCAATGATATGGCGGCAATTGCGGTCATTGCTCCTCCGATGAGGACAAATAACTTGCTGGTTGGTCGTTCGATTTCACGACCGATTAGTACATTTGTATCTGCGTCACCCGAGTGATTGCGATTTAAGGCTGTACGAATGTCTTTTTTGAGGGCGGCCATATTCGTGTCTTTTTTGGCGACGACGTCAATCTGTTGGATTTGTGCTACGCCACCATTGAGCAACTTGCCACTTTCGAGACTTATGATAGCGGTATGATCTAGATCTACGTTGTTATAATTTATCGGGTTATTCTGAGGCTTCAGGATACCGATGACGGTAAATGTTTGGCCGCGAATAGTGAATTGCTTTCCGGCAGACTCATCAGTACCAAAGAGGTCAACAGAGAGCTGCTCACCAATGACGGCAGTGTTTTGAAGGGTGACGCTATCAATAAACTGACCATTAAGAATAGGGAGTGAAGTGGTCGTCGGAAAGTCTGGTGTAGTGGCGAGTACAGTCGAATCTTTAGGGACGGTATTGCCGCCACGAATTTCGCTGCCAAGGGTCATAAGCGGTGCTACGTTTGTAACCCCTTTGATATTTTTAATCGTCTCGAGGTCGCGCTCGGTAATTGGACTCGTGCTATAGGCATCGGATGGTGTCGGATTGCTGAGATTTACGAGCGAACTATTTTTTTGGGCCGGTCGAACGATAAGAAGTGAACCGCTGACATTTGATATCTGGTGGTTAAAAATTTTCGTAACCCCACTTGATAGAGCAAGAATCGTTGTGATGCTTGCAACGCCAATTGCGACCCCGAGAATCGTGAGAAGAGTACGTAAGCGATTGCGCCTCAGAGAGACGGTAGCGGTGTGAAAATGTTCAACAATTAATAGGCTCATTTCTTTGCCTTTCGTTTACGCGATTTTTTCGCTGTTTTTACTTTTTGGCCAAGTGGGCGCTTGCCTTTAATATCTTTACCCTCGACTTTCGTCTCTTTTGTGTCGGTATCGATCTTGCCATCAAGCATGGTGATCACACGTGTAGCGTAGGTAGTAAGATTTGGGTTGTGGGTCACCATAATAATAGTGTTTCCGGCGCGGTGAACGTCGGCAAGTTCCTCCATGATGATATGGCTTGATTTTGAATCGAGATTGCCGGTCGGTTCGTCTGCAAGGATAATTGATGGTTTGTTGACGAGCGCACGAGCGATAGCGACGCGTTGTGTTTGGCCGCCAGAGAGTTGCCACGGCATATAGTATTCCCGCTCTGATAGATGGAAATTCTTAAGCATTTGGCTTGCTTGCTTGAGTCGCTTTGTATGCGGTACGCCCGTATAGGTAAGTGGTAGCGCGACATTTTCGATTACACTCATACGTTCAATAAGATTAAAGTCCTGAAATACGTAGCCGATTTGACTGGCTCGGATATGTGCATGGCGGAAGCTCGGCAATCTTTCCACGGCCTTGCCATCAAGTAAGTAGTCTCCACCGGTAGCACGATCGAGCAGCCCGATAATATTAAGAAGTGTAGTTTTACCGCAGCCCGATGGTCCCATGATGGCGATAAATTCACCCTTTTCGACCTTTAGATCGACCCCATCGAGGGCGTAGTGTTCGGCGTCGCCGATGCCGAAGCGTTTCTTTAGGTCTCGCAGTTCAATAACGGTATCATTCGCAGTTTTTGCCATTTATATTATTATAAGGAGCCGACAAGGGTAAAACAACCATTAGCGGTCCGTGGATTTTACAACTGCGAGATTCAAGGGAGGGGCGGGGCGATGTTGAGCGTCTGGAAGACTCTCAAAATATCTTGTAGAATAGACCCTTGGACGGAGAGGTGCAGGAGTGGTTGAACTGGCACGCCTGGAACGCGTGTATGGGGCAACTCATCGAGGGTTCGAATCCCTCTCTCTCCGCCATAAAATTATTTATATATTATGAACGTATCTTCCTGAGGATAGGGGTTGCAATAGTTCCCAATACGTCGAGGACCGCGAATACACCAATGAGGCGGTAATAGAATTCACCAAACATACTATTATCAATAAGAATGAGCGCGGTAATCATCCCAGCGACAATGACAATAAACGTACTTGTCGCTATAAGAGAACTTCTCAAGATTACGTCGTTTTTTGTCGGATAGGCAAGAAGCAGGAGTGAGGCGTGTGCTATTGAAAAGGATAGCACGATACCCAATAGAGTTGCCTTCCATACTATGACGCTATCAGGATGTACCCATATAGAGATAAGGGCAAAGACAAAGCCTACTATTGAGACGGCAATTCCCGCGGCTACAAGTGGCTTGTGGTTGTTGCCGCGACTTAGTAGTAGGGAGCAACAAAGTCCCGCTAAGCTATAGCCGCCGACGGCAAGCGCAGTAAGAAGCATTTGACCTTCGAGCCAGTCAAACTTTCCAAAAAGGAAGATAGAGATTGCGACGAGGGCGCTAAAAGCAAGTGAAGCTAAGAACAAAATAAGAAAAATTCTTTTAAAATGCGAGGACCTTGGGTTTGATTGTGTGCGTGCACTCATATAGTACCTTTGTTTATGTTTAGTTGAACTTGAGCTTAATTGTAACATATGGTCTATATGGAAGCATAAACACTACATATAGCGTTGTAAAAAAGCAACACTACGCTATAAGGGGTAATTTGCTGAAAAAATGCTTGTGGTGAAAAAAACTACCGAAAAAGGCTTGCATATGCTACATGTGGGGTCTATAGTCATATGCAGACCACTACATATGTAGTTGATCAATAAAACACACATTAACGCAAGGAGCTATCAGAGGTGATTGGTACCCACTAGGGTATGGTTCTTTGTCGTTGGCCGGAGCAAAACGAGCAGGAGGTGTCTCGGATCCGGAATGTGCGGAACATAAAACATAATAAAATAGGGGAATTCGATGGACGGAATTCATGTGGTCAAGCGAGATGGCACCCGCGAACCATTTGACGCCAACATGATCAACCTAGCACTTGTGAAGGCTTCTGAGGGACTGCCGGATCAAATCAGCAAGGTTGTACAGGTAGCGACAGAGCTACAGCTAACACTTTTCGATGGCATTACAT
>JBKGVB010000025.1:0-6227 GCA_046462475.1 Saccharimonadales bacterium (SeqCode)
GGGGCGAGATTCGAACTCGCGACCAATTGGTTAACAGCCAACTGCGCTACCGCTGCGCTACCCGGGATTACTCCTAGGGATTATAGCGAAAAATCGCCTTCTAAGCAACCTCTGTCGACGGCACTATCTCTGGGGATAATTTTTGATGCAGATCGTCATAATGAAGTAGTTCGAGCGTCCGCAGTACTGCCTGCTTATCTTCGTCAGGAAGCTCACTAAATACAGCCTCGACTTTCTCTGTAAATGAAGCGGTTTTTTGCTCTGGCGCACTGGCCATATGTACAACTTCAAGCGAGCGCGCAGAATTATCTTTTCTGGTCAGAAAGCCTTTGGCAATCAACCCGTCAATATGTGCTGCCACCGTGGAAACAGATTTATAATCCAGTGCACGCATGATCTCCCGATAACTCGGCCCATAATCATGCTCGCGAATAAAGCTCGTTACATATTCGAGCAATTCTTGCTGTTTTTTAGTCGCCCTAGGATTATTTGACATGCCTCAATTATGACAGTCTCCTCTTATAATTTAAAGTGAAAAATGCTATACTTCGGCCTAGCAGTATGCTTAGTAAAAACACCAAATTCTATAGCCTAATACTCCTCGGCGCCGACTTCGTGGCACTTCTTGCCGCCTTCGGCACGGCGTATATTATTCGTGTCGACTTTGATAGCAGGCATCTCCTTACACCGGCAGATGATAAAAATTATATTTTTGCCGCACTATTTATCATTCCTGTCTGGCTATTTGTACTTGGTGTCCTCGGTGCTTACCACTCCCTCACATACAATCGACGACTTGTTGAATGGAGCAAGCTGGCCATGGGTGCGTTTATTGGCGTGCTCCTCGTCATCGGCTGGGAGTACGTCATTGGACATCGTATATTTCCTGCCAGGCTTGTCACCGTCTATGTACTAATAGGATCATTCCTGTTCTTGATCATTGAGCGCGAACTGTTGCGCCTCATCCGTGCACTCATGTTTCGCGCTGGCCGCGGTACGTCTCGCGTACTGATCATTGGCAACAGTGCTGCAACTCGTGATATTGCAAAGAATCTCTCCAATACTGCAAAAAGTGGTTTCAAGATCGTCGCTATCGCCGGACCAAAAAATGTCGTCCCCGAGAATATGCATATTAAACACTTTTCTACAGTCGAGGATGCTCTTAAGCAGCTCGCAATTCAGCGCATTACGACAATCATCCAGACCGACCTCTACGATTCCTCCGACCGCAATCAAGAGATTCTCAACGCCGCATTAACCAGGCACATTTCCTACAGCTTCATTCCGGGTGAGGCGGAATTTTATGCAGGTAAAAATACTATCGATGTCTTCCTTGGCTATCCGATTATTTCGGTATCACAAACACCTCTTATCGGCTGGGGTGCCATCGCAAAGCGTATCTTTGATCTCATCGTCTCGGCAATTCTTCTCGTCCTCCTTTCTCCAGTCTTCCTCCTCCTATTTATCCTGCAGAAAATTCTCAACCCAGGCCCACTCTTTTTCAAGCACGAACGTCTAACCCGCTACTCAAAGCCATTTTACGTATATAAGTTCCGTTCTATGAAGCCCCAATACTCAGGCTTGAACGCCGCAGACATCTTTAAAGAAATGGGACGAGACGATCTCGTAGAAGAATACAATCGTGATTTTAAAGTAAAAAATGACCCTCGTATTACAAAGTTTGGAAAGTTCCTGCGCGACTCATCACTCGATGAACTGCCGCAGCTTTTCAATGTCATAAAGGGCGACCTGAGCCTTGTCGGCCCGCGCCCAGTGCCAAAATATGAGCTCGACGCCAAGTTCACAAGGATACGCGGTGCACTACTGCTTTCGGTGAAATCAGGTGTTACAGGTCTTTGGCAAGTTTCTGGCCGCAATGACCTAACGACCGACCAACGCGTTAAACTCGAATTATACTATGTACAAAATTGGAGTTTTTGGCTCGATATTAAAATCCTCTTTAAGACGCTCGCCGTTGTCATACGACGTAGTGGAGCGCGCTAGTGGCTGCACCAAAAATTGCCATTATTCACGACTGGCTTACCAATATGGGTGGCGGTGAAGATGTGGCACTCGCCTTGCTCGAGGCATTTCCAGGCTCACCAATATATACTTCTACTTACATTCCAGAAAAAGTACCGGCATTTCAAAAATATGACGTACGCACAACCTACTTACAAAACCTTCCCGGACCGCTAAAAAAACTTCACAAATTTTTCCCGATGCTCCGCGTCAGAGCATTCCAAAAACTCGATCTGTCAGAATTTGACATCATCATATCGAGCTCAAGCGCCGAGAGTAAACAAGTGCGTAAAACCCGCGACGATCAAGTGCACATCTGTTACTGCCACACGCCGATCCGCTACTACTGGAGTCACTACGGCGAGTACAAGAAAGATCCTGGCTTCGGTAAGCTAAACTGGCTTGTGCGACTGGCCATGCCCCTACTAGTTCCGTCACTGAAAAAAGCCGACTATAAAGCAGCCCAAGCGGTCGACGTATTCATTGCCAACTCGAGCGAAGTGCAAAAACGCATTAAAAAATACTATGACAAATCAAGCGTGGTCGTGCATCCGCCAGTCGACGTTTCGCGCTTTACTCCCGCACGAACACGCAGTGATTTTTACGTCGCCCTCGGACGACAAGTTCCGTATAAGCGTGTCGACCTAGCTGTAAGCGCTGCTACGAAACTCGGTATCAAACTCAAGGTATTCGGCAACGGCAGTGAGCATGAAAAACTCGTCGCCATGGCGGGTCCATCTGTAGAATTTTTCACCGATCGCTTTGGTGATGCGTCCGACAAAGCGGTTGAAGATGCGCTTAATCACGCCAAAGGATTTATTTTCCCGCCCGAAGAGGACTTTGGTATCGTCCCCGTGCAGGCACTTGCAGGTGGCACTCCTGTCGTAGCGTATGGCAAGGGTGGTGCACTTGATATTGTCGACAGTGAAAGTGGCATACTATTCCCTCATCAAACTACCGAATCGGTAGCCGAGGCAATACAAGCTCTCGAGAAACATACATACCTACCAGGCACCTTGCGCCGTAAAGCAAGACGCTTTGATAAGCAACTTTTTATCACTAAGATAAGGAAGATTGCCTCAAGCCAGCTACGAGACTAGGTGTCCCGAGTAGTGTCTTGGTTTCGTGGCGGCACAGAAGGCATTGAGAAGCTCATCACACTCTCGTCGCCTTCACCATGTGCGATCTCTGATAGCTGAGCTCGTCGCTGAGGAACAACCACTTGGCCGCGCACAGCTACATATCCAAACTGTCCGGGTGACACTTCGCGAAGTTCAGTCTCGATTCTCTTCGGTTGGTCAAATGTGGCTGGGTGGTTTACGCCAAGTCCTTCTTCTGATCCTGCCATAGTTTTATTCCTTTTTGTGTTAGTGGTAGTATGCGGTTATTATAGCAAAATACTTATGCTTTGTCAATTACTCGACCGTCACACTCTTTGCGAGGTTGCGCGGCTGGTCTACGTCATTACCCTTTTCTATCGCTACATAGTAAGCGAGGAGTTGCTGCGCGATATTCATCACGATTGGTGCAAATATATCGAGCTTCGTCTTAATTCGAATTACCGTCTCAGCATCCACTGCCTTGGTGCTATTGGTGATCGCCAAAATATGTCCACCACGAGCCTTCACTTCTTGAAGGCCACTGATTGACTTGTCATAGAGCCAGTTATCCTGAAGTAGCATGACTTCAAAAAAGCGATCGTCGATCAAAGCGATCGGGCCGTGTTTCAGCTCACCGGTCGCGTATCCTTCGGCATGAATATAGCTAATTTCCTTCAGCTTCAGTGCGCCTTCAAGCGCCACTGGATAGAGTGTATCGCGACCGAGGAAGAGGGCATGGTCGTACTTTGCATACTGCTTCGCAATCTTTTTAATTTCCGAGTCTTTTTCTTTCAAAATGCGCTCGATTTCATCTGGTAGCATGGAAAGTTCATCGATATACTGGTCAAGTTCTCGAAGGCCGGCACCTTTACTCTGAGCAAGCTGCACGCCAAATATTGTCATGGCAGAGACTTGCGAAGTAAATGCCTTCGTTGAAGCAACCGAAATCTCTGGACCAGCATGCACATATACGCCACCATCAACTTCGCGAGCGATCGTCGAACCGACTGCATTAATTACGCCAAGACACGTAACGCCTCGACGCTTGATTTCACGCAAGCACGCCAATGTATCAGCGGTCTCGCCTGACTGCGATACGATAAGCGCTACCGTGTGTTTTGGAAGATGGAAAGAGCGATAACGGAACTCTGAAGCAACCTGCACTTCGACCGTCAGTCCATCGACGAGCTGCTCCAGATAATAGGCGGCAAGCAGCCCAGCGTAATATGCCGTACCACAGCCGATAATAACCACATGCTCAACTTCACGCAGCTGAGCTTCCGTGAGGTTCAGTCCTCCTAGCTTTGCCTTGTGCTCTTCGGGGATTACGCGGCCGTTCAAGGTTGAACGCAATGTGTTTGGCTGCTCCATAATTTCTTTTAGAAGGAAGTGGTCATATCCCTGCTTTTGAATTGCAGCCATATCAATTTCAATTGTCTCAACCTTTGCGGAGATAGGCTGCGATGCGAGATCCATTACATCAACATTATTTGCCGTACAGACTGCCATCTCTCCATCGTGCAGATAGATTGCTTCAGTTGTACGACCTACGAGTGCTGAAGCATCGCTAGCGATAATCGTTTCTTCTGCACCGACACCGATAATAAGTGGACTGCCTTTTCTCGCAGCAACAATCTTTCCCGGCTCCCGAGACGAAACTACTGCGATACCGTACGTTCCCTTTACGATATTAAGTGCCTGTACGACAGCATTTTCCAGCTTCACATCATCCCGTTGATAAAACTCGTCGATCAGCGCAGCTAATACTTCACTATCAGTGTCGCTCTTAAAGTCATAATCGTGCTTTTTCAAGGTAGTCTTGATATCTTCATAATTTTCGATGATTCCATTGTGTACAAGGAAGATATCTCCAACTCCATGTGGATGAGCGTTGCGCTTTGAAGGATTACCATGTGTCGCCCAACGAGTATGCCCAATGCCAACACTATCAGCATTCTTGTGTGAAGCCACCTTTGCTTCAAGTTCCGCCACCTTACCGACCGCACGAAGCTGCGTAGCTCGGCCTTTTTCAGTAAGTGTGACTACACCAGCACTATCGTAGCCACGATATTCGAGTCGCTTTAGGCCAGCTAGCAGTACATCCTGAGCTGGCTTATTGCCAATATATCCAACGATTCCGCACATAGAAAATCCTTTCGTTTGGGCTTATGATTAAGCTCTTTCTATTACACACCCGTCGTGCGTAAAAGTCTACAAATTTTAGGAATTTTCTAAAAATACAAAATTACAACGAATTATTCATTTTCGTGACCAGTTGCCTGGTTTATACGAGTCGATGAATCTGGCTTTACGTGTCCACGAATATCCGTACCGACACCGAAGACAAGCTCGATGCCATATTGGTGCGCTATATCAGATTCAGGGATCGCCTTTTCACTATCGCGGTCACCGCCATTCGCAAATATAAGCTCGTCGTCTGGATATTTCTGAGCGAGCATTTCAAGTGTTTTTATCTGGGTCGGGTCCTCGTCGACAGACAGTACTACCTCATCGATATCCCGTAGCGCCTTCATTAGGCGCATTCGATTTTCCTCATCAAGGATGATTTTTCCTTTTTTAAGAAGTTGTTGCTTGTCGTTATTGACGATCATAATAAGCTTATCGCCCAACTTCTTACCTGCTTCGATCATATCGAGATGACCACCGTGTAATGGGTTAAAATAACCACTTTCGATTACAATTTTCATATTATCAAGTATACCGTATTGGGACGACGATCACTGATAAGGTATAATCAAAGAGATGAATATTCTTGTCACCGGAGGTGCCGGTTACATTGGCTCACACACTGTAATTGCTTTGCTCAAACAAAGTCATGATGTGATTGTTGTTGACAATCTCTCAAACAGCAGCGAGGAAGTGTTGCACCGTATCGAAACAATTTCAGGCAAGGCAGCGATCTTCTACAATGTAGACGTTGCCGACAAGGTACGTCTGGATGAAATTTTTACCGAACACGCTGTTGATGCCGTTATTCACTTTGCCGGTCTCAAAGCTGTCGGTGAGTCAGTCGCGAAGCCGCTTCTGTACTACCGAAACAATCTCGGCTCCACACTGTCGCTTCTTGAAGCTATGCGCGATCAC